>JADFDL010000030.1 GCA_018262875.1 Rhodocyclaceae bacterium
AGGCCGCCGTAGACGCGGTAGGGCAGGCCGGCGGAGAACAGGGCGTGTTCCAGCACGCGCGACTGGGCGTTCGAGCGGTAGAGCAGCGCCATCTCGCGCCGCGCCATGCCCTCGGCGGCCAGCGACTTGATCTCCTCGACGATCCAGCGCGCCTCCTCGGTGTCGTTGAAAGCTTCATAGACGCGGATCGGCTCGCCGGAGCCGGCGTCGGTCCACAGGTTCTTGCCGAGCCGCGCGGCATTGTTTTTGATGATGGCGTTGGCGGCGTCGAGGATGTTGCCGTGCGAACGGTAGTTCTGCTCGAGGCGAATGACCGACTCGACGCGGAACTCGCGCTCGAAGTCGCGCATATTGCCGACCTCGGCGCCGCGGAAGGCATAGATGCTCTGGTCGTCGTCCCCAACGCAGAACAGGCTGGCGCCGCCGCCGGCCAAAAGCTTCAGCCATCGATATTGCAGGACGTTGGTATCCTGGAACTCGTCTACGAGGATGTGCCTGAAACGGCTCTGGTAGTGATGCCGTATCGGTTCGTTGCGCGCGAGCAGTTCGTAGGAGCGCAGCAGCAGTTCGGCGAAGTCCGCCACGCCCTCGCGCTGGCACTGCGCCTCGTATTCGCGATACAGCTCGACGCGCCTGCGCGTGTACTCGTCCCAGGCTTCCGCCGCATCCGGCCTCAAGCCCGCCTCTTTCTGGCCGTTGATGAAGTTGACCATGTCCTTCGGCGGGAATTTCTCGTCGTCGACGTTGAGGCTCTTGAGCAGCCGCTTGACGGCCGCCAGTTGATCGGCCGAGTCGAGTATCTGAAAAAGCTGCGGCAGGCCGGCGTCGCGGTGATGCGCGCGCAGCATGCGGTTGCACAGGCCGTGGAAGGTGCCGATCCACATGCCGCGCGTGTTGATGGGCAGCATGGCGGAAAGCCGCGTGAGCATCTCCTTCGCCGCCTTGTTGGTGAAGGTGACGGCGAGCACGCCGTGCGGCCCGACCTGGCCGGTCTGGATCAGCCAGGCCAGCCGCGAAGTGAGCACGCGCGTCTTGCCGGAACCGGCGCCGGCGAGGATGAGGGCATGCTGCGGCGGCAGGGTGACGGCGGCAAACTGGGGCGGATTGAGCCCGCCCAATGGATTGGACATAAAGGGGAACCAGGTAGAGACTTGAAATTATAGCCTCCACAGAGACTGTTCCGAACGATAACGGATGCGCCTAACGAATGCGCATTCCCACGACAAGACAAGAAATTGAACGCACAGAACGATTCCGCAGCCGGCGCCGCCGAGGAATGGCTCAAACTCGCCGGCGGGGCAAAAATCGTCGGCCTGTCGGCCGCCGTGACCCTGGCCGGCACGCTGATCTACGTGCTCCTGTTGCCCAGCCTGACGGGCTTCGGCGATTACCGGCTGCTCGGGCCGGCTTTCCTGATCCCCGTCTCGATCGCCTCCCTGCTGCTGATCTGGCGTGGCCACACCAGCATCGGTTTCCACCTGTTGCTCTGGGGCGTCCTGACGGGCGTGACGGTGGCCTCCCTTCTCGTCGCCGGCCTGCGCACGGGCATCGTCTTCGCCTATCCGGCGGTCATCGTCGCCGCCATGGCGCTGGGCCCGCGCATCGTCGTTCTGGTCGGTGCGGCGGCCATCGCCGCGGTGATCGGCCTCGGCCTCGCCGAGCATTTCGCCCTCCTGCCCACGCCGCGGCTGTCTTCGACATTCGTCCTCGGCCTGGCCTACACCCTGGTGCTGCTGGTGCTGACGGCCGTTGCTTCCGCAATGGTGCGCGAGCAGAAACGCTGGCGCGACAAGGCGGCCGCGGCAAACCACGCCCTGGAAAAAAGCCTGCAAACACTGGCCGAGCACGAGCGCGACTTGCAGCTCGTCATGAACAACATGCCGGCGGGGATTTGCGCCTTCGACGGCTGGATCTGCCGATTCGCCAATGTCCACCTCGCCACCTACTGCGGTTTCAGCGAGGAAGCCATCGTCGGCAAGCATCTGCGGGAGGTCCTCGGCGAAACTCACTTCGCCCTCGCCAAGCCCCATGTCGAGCTTGTCCTTGCGGGAAAGCCGGTGAATTACCTCGGGCCCCACCCTTCTCCCGCTTTGGCGGGCCGCTTCATGATGTTCAGCCTGGTGCCCGATGTCAGGGGCGACGAGGAGGCGAGGGGGTTTTACGGGATATTCATCGACGTCACCCGGCAGGAGCGCGCCCGCCTCGAAATCGAACAGCTCAACCGCGAACTCGACCGCCGCGTCAAGGAACGGACCGCCGATCTCACCGCCGCCAACCGCGAACTGGAATCCTTCGCCTATTCGATCTCGCACGACCTGCGCGCGCCCCTGCGCGGCATCGACGGCTTCAGCCAGATGGCGCTGGAGGAATACGGCGAACGCCTGGACGACACCGGACGCGGCTACCTCGATCGGGTGCGCGCCGCGGCGCAGCGCATGGGCCATCTCATCGACGACATCCTGGAGCTCTCGCGCGTCTCGCGCTTGGCCATGCGGCGCGAAAAGGTGGCCCTCGGCCCTCTGGCCGCGGAACTGCGCGACGAAATGCGCCACAACGACCCCGAACGCCAGGTCGACATGACGATCGGCGAAGGCTGCCATTGCGAGGGCGATCCGCGCCTGCTGCGCATCCTGCTGCAAAACCTGCTGGAGAACGCCTGGAAGTATTCGGCCAGGAACCCTCATCCGGAAATCGCCTTCGGCCGCAACGTCGAGAATGGCGAGACCGTGTTCTTCGTGCGCGACAACGGCGTCGGCTTCGACATGAAGTATGCCGACCGTCTCTTCGCCCCGTTCCAGCGCCTGCACGGCCCGAAGGAGTTCGCCGGCTCCGGCATCGGCCTGGCTACCGTCGCGCGCATCGTGCACCGCCACGGCGGCCGCGTCTGGGCCGAGGCCGCGCCGGGCAAGGGCGCCGTCTTTCGCTTCACCCTGGCCGAGACGGCCGACGCGAATGCGGCAGGCACGCGATGAGCCGCCATCCGGGCGCCGTGCCAAGGCATTTCGCGCGCCCGTTTGTCCGCAAATTTGCTATGGTGCATTTGGCTCATCCGATGCACGCCCCCGCGGCCGGGGCTTGCGACGAGAAAAATGAACATCGATTCCGCTACGACGGCAACAGGACAGGCTGAGGACGAGGCGCGCAAGCGGCGCTTCGTCCGGCTGGCCTGCGTGGTCGTCGGCGGCGCGAGCCTGGCCTACCTGCTGGCCTCGCCCTGGCTGGCGCACCGTTCGCTCGCCTCCCTGACCGCGCCGGCGATCTTCCTGCTGACCGGCCTGCTCGCGCTCGGGCTGCTGCGCCGCCAGGGCGCCCATGCCGCCGGGCTGGCCCTCGTCTACAGCCTGTGCGCCGGCGCCCTGCTGGCCGGCGCTCTGATCGGCAACGTCAGCTCGACTTCGATCTATTCCCTGATCGTCGTCATCGCCATGGCCGACTGGCTGGCCGGTCCGCGCCATGCCGTCGCGGTGACCCTGCTTTCCCTCGGCGGCACGCTCGGCATCTCCCTGGCCCTGGACGCCGGCCTGCTGCAGGCCGCAACGCCCTCCCGTTCCGTCACGGCATGGGTGGGCCTGGCCTTGCTGCTGATGGTCTCGGCTTTTTTTTCGCGCATCGTCGCGCTCGCTTTCCAGGCCCAACTGGCGCGCAGCGAGCAATTGCGCCATGCCTTGCGGCTGCAGGTGGACAGAATCCACTCCGACGAAGCGCAACTGCGCCTGATCGCCGAGAACATGCCGGCCATGGTCGCCCATATCGGCCGCGATCGGCGCTGCCGCTACGCCAACCCGCAATATGCGGCCTTCTTCGGCCACGACGAAAAGCGCGTCATCGGCATGCATTCGCGCGACATGGTGGGCGAGGCGGCCTACGCCGAGATCGTCCCCTGGATGGAGCGCGCCTATGCCGGGGAGCGGGTGGCCTATCGCCGGGAATTGCGCGGACGGGACGGCGCGGCGGCGCGGGTGATCGAGGCGTCCCTGGTGCCGGAGCGCGGCAGCGACGGCGAAATCGCCGGCCTTTTCGTGCTGATCCAGGACATCACGGACATGCTGCGCCGCGAGAAGGAGCGGCAACAGTCCGAGGAAAAATTCGCCAAGGTGTTCCGCGCCAGCCCGCTGGCCATCGCCATCGCGCGGCTGGCCGACGGCCGCTTCCTGGATGTCAATGATGAATGGACGCGGCTGCACGGCTGGTCGCGCGCGGAGGCCGTCGGCCGCACCGCGGACGACATGGCGCTCTGGTCCAGCCCGGCCGAGCGCGAAGCCTGGGTCGCCGGCATGCAAAAGGACGGGCGGGTCGGCAATTTCGCCGCGCGCCTGGGCGTCAAGGACGGGCCGCCGCGGGACGTGCTGCTGTCTTCCGAACGGGTCGATCTGGGCGGGGAGGACTGCGCGCTGGTCATGGAGGCCGACCTTACCGAGCGCCTCCGGGCGGAACAGGCGCTGCAGGAGAGCGAAGCGATGCTCGACGTCGCCGTGCAAAGCGGCAACATCGGCCTGTGGGCGTGGGACATTCTCACCGGCCGCCTGACCTGGAACGACCACCTGCTGGCGATCTTCGGCCTGCCGGCAGAGACGCGCGACCTGACGCTGCCGCGCTTCCTCGCGGCCATCCACCCCGGGGATCTGGACGAGACGCAGCGCGCGTGGAAGGCGGCTTTGGATACGCGGGCGATTTTCGACCACGAATACCGCATCGTCCGGCCCGACGGCACGGTGCGCTGGATCGTCGCCCGCGGTGTCGGCGAATACGCAGAGGATGGCGCGCCGCGGCGGATGACCGGAGCGGCGCTCGACACCACCGACTACAAGACCGCGGAGGCAGCGCTGCAGGAAAGCGAGGCGATGCTGAAGGAGGCCCAGCGCATCGGCCACGTTGGCAGCTGGGAACTGGACATTCACAGCCAGCGCATGACCTGGTCCGGCGAGCTCTACCGCATCTATGAGCAAGACCCGGCGGGTTTCGATACCACCTGGGCCAACCTGTTGAGCGTGGTGCATCCCGACGATCTTCCGATAATGCAGAATGCCTGGCGAACATCGCCCACCGCCGACGGCAGCTACGAAACGCGGCACCGCATCCTGACCCCGGATGGCCGCGTCAAGCATCTTTCCGTGCGCTTCGAGATATTCCCCGACGACCGGGGCAGGCCGTCGCGCGCGCTGGGCACGGTGCAGGACGTCACCGAGCAAGCGCTGGCGCGGGCCGAAGTCGAGCGCCTCAACGCCGAGCTGGAGACGCGGGTGCAGGAGCGCACGGCAGAGCTCACCGCGGCCAACCGCGAGCTGGAGTCCTTTGCCTATTCCATCTCACACGACCTGCGCGCGCCCTTGCGCGGCATCGACGGCTTCTCCCATCTGCTCGCCGAGGAATACGCGCCGCAGCTCGATGACACCGGCCGCGGTTACCTCGACCGCGTGCGCCGCGCCGCCCAGAGGATGGGTGCCCTCATCGACGACATCCTCGAGCTCTCCCGCGTCACCCGCCAGGAGATGCGCCGCGTCAGGGTCGACCTCTCCCAGATCGCCGTCGAAGTCCTCGATGAGCGCGCCCGCGCCGAGCCGGCGCACCGGGTCGAGGCCGTCATCGCGCCGGACTGCCAGGCCTTCGGCGATCCGCAGCTCCTGCGCGTGCTCATGCAGAACCTGCTGGAGAACGCCTGGAAGTACTCCGCCAGGCAGGCCGCCCCCAGCATCGCGTTCGGCCAGGAGCAGATCGACGACGAGCCCGTCTTTTTCGTGCGCGACAACGGCGTCGGCTTCGACATGAAGTACGCCGGCCGCCTGTTCACCCCTTTCCAGCGCCTGCACAAGCCCGAGGAGTACGAGGGCACCGGCATCGGCCTGGCCACCGTCGCCCGCGTCGCGCATCGACACGGCGGACGGGCGTGGATCGAGGCCGCGCCCGGAAAGGGGGCTGCCGTGCGGTTCACGCTGGGAAGCCCGGGCGCTATCCGACAACCTGATCCGGCATGCCGTCCCTGAACCTGGAACCTCAGGGCGCTGAACCGTCACCCGCCGCGGGCGACGGCCTGCGCTTCCTGCGGATCGCGCTGCTGATCATCGTAGCCGGGGCGCCTTGCTATGGCGTTCTGCTGTATTTCTTCGCGCCGGAGCAGTACTACCGGGCGGTCGGACCGCTGTTGCTCATGGCGGTCGCGCTGCCCGCCCTGATTCTGTTGCAGCGGGGCAGCGTCACGGCAGCTCTGCGCGTGCTGGTTTTCGGCGCCTGGGCCGCAATTGCGATCAATGCCGTGTTTGCCGGCGGCCTGCGCACGCCGATGCTGGTCGCCTTCCCCTTGTTCATCGTCATGGCGGGCTGGCTGCTCGGCCTGCGTGCCGGCATCGTCATGGCCGGCCTCGCTCTTGCGTCGAGCACCCTGTTCGCCCTGGCGGAATCGGCCGGCATCCTGCCGCAGGCGCAGGCCGCGCCGCCGCTGCTGGTATGGTTCGCGCAGGCGATCATCGACGTCATCGCGACCGTGCTGCTCGCCTTTGTCCTGCACCGCTATGAACAGCGCTACCGGGCGGTGCAGGACCTCGGCGATGCGCTGGCCGGCCGCGTCGGCGCGCTGGCCGCCAAGGAAGCCCAGTTGCGGCTGCTGACCGAAAACATTCCGGCGTTCATCTTCCACGGCGGCAACGACTTGCGCTGCCGCTTCGCCAACCGCCGCTACGCGGAATTCTTCGGCTTCACCCCGGAGAGCGTCATCGGCAAACACATCGTCGACATCCTCGGCGAGGATGCAACGCAGGCCATTCAAGCCAGGCTGCGGGCGGTGCTTGACGGCGAAACAGTGCGCTACCGCGCCATGCGCCGCAGCGCCGTCGACGGCCAGGAACGCGCCCTCGACATCACCTTTGTGCCGGAACGCGACGAGGCCGGCGCGGTGGCCGGCTTCTACGCCCTCAAGCTCGATGTGACGACCGAGGTGCGAGCGGAACAGGCGCTGCTCGATCAAAAAGCCTTTCTGGACGCCCTGGTGCAAAGCCAATCCGATGCCGGCCTGTCCATTTTCATCATCGACGCAGGCCGGATCATTTACGCCAACGACGCCGCCTGCCGCACCCTGGGCTACCCCATCGAAGAGCTGCGCGCGCTTCCCAGCTATGTCGATCTGGTGCATCCCGCGTCTCGTGAACTGATCGGGCGCAACTACCGGCAGCGCTTGCAAGGCGAAGCGGCAAGCAACAACTATCGCATTTCCTACCTCACCAAGGCGGGAGAACGGCGCGAAGCGGACCTGACGGCCGCGCTCATGCCCGGGCCCGATTCCCGCGTTCTGATCGTTTTGGTCGATGCCACGGATCGTGTTCGCGCCGAAGAAGCGCTGAAGACAAGCCAGGCGCAACTGGAGGAAGCGCAGCGCATCGGCCATATCGGCAGCTGGGCGCTCGATCTTTCGAGCGGACGCATAGAGTGGTCGGACGAGGTGTTCCGCCTTCTTGAGTGCCGGCCGGAAGAATTCGGCGGCACCGGAAAGGCCCTTCTCGATCGGGTGCACCCCGACGACCTGGACGCCGTGCGCCGGGTCTTCCGCGAATCCACCGGCGCCGGCAAGGCCTACGAGATTGACCACCGCATTCTCACGCCCGGCGGGCAGACAAAGCACGTGCACGTCCGCTGGGAGGTTTTCCCCGACGACCGGGGCAGGCCGTCGCGCGCGCTGGGCACGGTGCAGGACGTCACCGAGCAAGCGCTGGCGCGGGCCGAAGTCGAGCGCCTCAACGCCGAGCTGGAGACGCGGGTGCAGGAGCGCACGGCAGAGCTCACTGCGGCCAACCGCGAGCTGGAGTCCTTTGCCTATTCCATCTCACACGACCTGCGCGCGCCCTTGCGCGGCATCGACGGCTTCTCCCATCTGCTCGCCGAGGAATACGCGCCGCAGCTCGATGACACCGGCCGCGGTTACCTCGACCGCGTGCGCCGCGCCGCCCAGAGGATGGGTGCCCTCATCGACGACATCCTCGAGCTCTCCCGCGTCACCCGCCAGGAGATGCGCCGCGTCAGGGTCGACCTCTCCCAGATCGCCGTCGAAGTCCTCGATGAGCGCGCCCGCGCCGAGCCGGCGCACCGGGTCGAGGCCGTCATCGCGCCGGACTGCCAGGCCTTCGGCGATCCGCAGCTCCTGCGCGTGCTCATGCAGAACCTGCTGGAGAACGCCTGGAAGTACTCCGCCAGGCAGGCCGCCCCCAGCATCGCGTTCGGCCAGGAGCAGATCGACGACGAGCCCGTCTTTTTCGTGCGCGACAACGGCGTCGGCTTCGACATGAAGTACGCCGGCCGCCTGTTCACCCCTTTCCAGCGCCTGCACAAGCCCGAGGAGTACGAGGGCACCGGCATCGGCCTGGCCACCGTCGCCCGCGTCGCGCATCGACACGGCGGACGCGTCTGGGTCGAGACTTCCCCGGGCCAGGGCGCAACCTTCAGGTTCACTCTCGGACGGCCGCCTGTCGAAGGTCAGTAGCCCTTACGACTCATGTAAGCCCACACTTCGGTCAATCAGGTATTTCGGCCTGAATTATTGCATCGCAACAAAATAATTGAACTAAATCAGCCAAAGCATTACCAACTCATTGCTAGAATGATCGAATATATCTTGTTGCGCCGCATCAGGATGTCTGCAAACCGTACATGGTTGCAAAGGAGAACAGCATGAATGGCCCCATGATCCTGCCCTGGATCGCCCACAAGGCCGGCATTTCCGAAGCCCGCGCCGAGGAACTCTGGCGCGAAGCCCTCTGCCACGCCACCGACACCACAGGCTGGGTCGGAACCTCGGAGTATTGGAAAGCAGCCGAGGACAAGCTTCACAAACTCATCGAGCGGGAAGTTCAGTCGAATTGCCTGCCCACCCCGGAACTCGGCACCTGGGTGCGCCTGCAGTCGCGCATGGCCCATCTGCCGCTGCTGCTGGCGGAAAGCTGGTCGGTGGCCTGGATCCGGTTGCTTTCCGCCAAGCCCCTATAGCGTCGGCCGGGCTTCCAGGCCAAGCCTGGCCTTCACTTTGGCCGCCAGCACTTCCGCCTCGCCCTTGCTGGCCAGGTTGCGCAACAAAATTTCATAACGGATGGCCTCACCCACGATGCGGGGGCGAATCGCGGCAGCGTAGCCCGCGCCGGCCACCCGGTCATACACCTCCAGCGCCGCCTGCTGGCCGTCGATGCTGGCCAGCAGCAGCTTCCACTTGCCGCCCCGGCGCGTCACACCGGCGCCCGCCTGTATCTCGGTTTCCGCCGCCCATTTCTTCACTGTCTCGGGATCGGCCGCCTCGATGCCCCTGGGCGGCTGATTGCGCGGCGCCACGTAGAAAGTGAGTGGCTCGCTCATCTCGCGCGAATCGCCGTCCTGGTGGCTGACGGTGATGCGGCCTTCCAGCAGGCAGACGAAATCCCGCTCCGGCTCGGTCTTGCCCCAGATGTCGGTGCCGCGAATGCCGGCCGTCACGGTGGCGACGCGGATGGTGACGTCGCGCCGCGAAAGCTTTCTGAGCTTGTCGGTGGTGAAACGGAAAGCCCCCTTGGCGACATTGAGGGCGGCCGAGAAGAACTGCCTTTCGCTGGGCCCCAGGCGCTCGGCCAGCAACTCGCCGTGCTCGCCCAGCTTCACCGTGCTGCCGTCGGCGAGCCTCAGATAGACGCGCGACCCCTCGCCGGTGCGGACGCGATCGCGGCTTCGCAGTTCCATGCCCGGCGCCAGCGGTTCGGCCCGGCCGTCGCGATCGCGCCAGGCCGGCGCCTGCACGGCATCCACCACGGCCTGCGGCGCCGCCGAGGCGGCAATGGCCAGGCCAAACAGGGCCACAGCCGTCATGATTTTCTTCATCTTGTCCTCCGTGGAGTGGGCACAGCGTCGGGCTGTGAGCCGAGAGTATAATCCGCTCTTTTGCAACGATCGCCAGCATCCCCTCATGCAGCAAAAATACGCCCCGGCCGAAATCGAGCAGGCCGCCCAGCAGCATTGGGAGACAATCGCCGCCTTCCGCGCCGTGGAAGACGCGGCGAAACCCAAGTACTACTGCCTGTCGATGTTCCCCTATCCGTCGGGCAAGCTGCACATGGGCCACGTGCGCAACTACACCATCGGCGACGTGCTGACGCGCTACCACCGCATGCGCGGCTTCAACGTGCTGCAACCGATGGGCTGGGACGCCTTCGGCCTGCCGGCGGAGAACGCCGCGATGGCCAACCATGTCCCGCCGGCGCAGTGGACCTGGGACAACATCGCCTACATGAAGAAGCAGCTCAAGTCGCTCGGCTTCGCCCTCGACTGGGAGCGCGAGCTGGCGACCTGCAGGCCCGACTACTACAAGTGGAACCAGTGGCTGTTCCTGCGCATGCTG
>JADFDL010000318.1 GCA_018262875.1 Rhodocyclaceae bacterium
CATGCCCTCCTCGCTGCGCGTCACAAGGAGGGCCTCTATATCCAGTTCCTCACGCAGGCGCGTCGCCTTCGCCTGGAGCTCGGCCTCGCTGGCCCAGCGGCCGACCACCTCGCGCAGTTCGGCGCGGTTCGGCGTCAGCAGCGTGGCGCCGGCGTAGCGGGCGAAATCCTCGCCCTTCGGGTCTACCAGCACCGGCTTGCCGGCGGCGCGCGCCAGCCGGATCATCTCGCCGATGTGGGTGAGGCCGCCCTTGCCGTAGTCGGAGAGGATGACGACGTCGCAGTCCGGCAGCAGGCGCTCGAAATCGGCCAGCTTGGCGCGCAGCACCTCGTGCGCGGGGCAGTTCTCGAAATCGATGCGCAGGAGTTGCTGCTGGCGGCCGACGACGCGCAGCTTGATGGTGGTCGACAGCTCCACATCCTCGTGCAGGCTGGTCTCGATGCCCTCGCCGGCCATCAGCCGCGCCAGCGACTGACCGGCTTCATCGGCGCCGACGACTGAGAGCAGCGACACCTTGGCGCCGAGCGCCGCGCAGTTGCGCGCCACGTTGGCCGCGCCGCCGGGGCGCTCCTCGGTGCGCTGCACCTTGACCACCGGCACCGGCGCCTCGGGCGAGATGCGGCTGACCTCGCCGAACCAGTAGCGATCGAGCATGACGTCGCCGACGACCAGGATGCGGGCCGTCGAAGTGTCGGGCAGGACTAGCTTCTTCATCACTGTCTTCCGATTGCGAAATAGCGAATGCCCGAAGCGCGCATCTGCGCCGGATCGTAGAGGTTGCGCCCGTCGAAGACAAGCGGCGCCTTGAGGCGGCGCTTCATCTCGTCGAAATCCGGGCTTCTGAATTCCTTCCATTCGGTGACGATCACCAGCGCGTCCGCGCCGTCCAGCGCGGCGGCGGGCGATTCGGCATAGACGATGCGCGGTTCGGCGCCGAAGATGCGTCGGGCCTCGGCCATGGCCACCGGATCGTAGACACAGACGCTGGCGCCGCGCGCAAGCAGGTCGGCGACGACGCGGCGGCTCGGCGCCTCGCGCATGTCGTCGGTATTGGGCTTGAAGGCCAGGCCCCACAGGGCGAAGCGGCGGCCGGACAGATCCTCGCCGAGCTGACGGACGATCTTGCGCCCGAGCACGCCCTTCTGGAATTCGTTGGCCTCCTCCACCGCATTGAGGACGCGCAGCGCGCCGCCGGCGTCGCGCGCCGCGCGGTTGAGCGCCTGCACGTCCTTGGGGAAACAGGAGCCGCCGTAGCCGCAGCCGGGATAGAGAAACTGGTAGCCGATGCGCGGGTCGGCGCCGATGCCCTGGCGCACCAGCTCGATGTCGGCGCCCTGCATCTCGGCCAGATTGGCCAGTTCGTTCATGAAGGAAATCCGCGTCGCCAGCATGGCGTTGGCGGCGTACTTGGTCAGTTCGGCCGAGCGCACATCCATGACGATCAGGCGGGAGTGCGAGCGCTGGAAGGGGGCGTAGAGCTGGCGCATCAGTTCGATCGCCTGCGCATCCTCGGCGCCGACGATAATGCGGTCGGGGCGCATGAAGTCCTCCACCGCGGCGCCCTCCTTGAGGAATTCCGGGTTGGAGACGACGCTGAATTCCGTCTCCAGGCCGCGCGCCGCCAATTCCTCGGCAATCGCCGCGCGCACCTTGTCCGCCGTGCCGACCGGCACGGTCGACTTGTCCACGATGACTTTGTAATCATCCATGTGGCGGCCGATGGCGCGGGCCGCGGCGACGACGTGCCGCAGGTCGGCCGAGCCGTCCTCGTCGGACGGCGTGCCCACCGCGATGAACTGCAGCAGGCCGTGCGCGACCGCTTCGGCCACGTCGGTAGTGAAGCGCAGCCGGCCGGCGGCGCGGTTGCGCGCGACCATGTCGAGCAGGCCCGGTTCGTGGATCGGCATGCCGCCGGAATTGAGGATGCGGATCTTCTCCGCATCGAGATCCAGACACAGCACATCGTTGCCCACCTCGGCGAGGCAGGTACCGCTGACCAGGCCGACGTAGCCGGTGCCGATGACGGTGATCTTCAAGAATGGCCTCTCAGGGTGTCAGATCGAATTCTTCCGTGCGCTTCGGCGGGTAGCTTTCCCAGGCGCCGCAGCCCGGGCAGCGCCAGTAGAACTGTCGCGCCTTGAAACCGCAACTGTCGCAACGGTAGCGCGCCACCTTGCGGGTATGGTTGTGGATCAGATTCTTCACCAGTTCCAGGTCGGCGCGCCGCTCGGGCGGCGCGACCAAAATCTGCGCCTGAAGCAGCTTGTCCAGGCCGAGCAGGGTCGGGTTGCGCCGCAGTTCGTCGCGCACCAGCTGATAGGCCGCCTCGGGGGTCTCGTCTTCCAGCGTCCACTGGAAAGCCGCATCGAGGAGATCGAGCGAGGGGTGCTGGGCGAGATAGCCGCGCAGCAACTGCAGTCCCTGCTCGCTGCGCCCCAGCTTGCGGTAGGCTTCCATCAGTTTGACGGCAACCAGGGCCAGGTAGACGGGGTTCTGCTGCTCGATCCGTTTCCAGGCCTCGATCGCGTTTCCCAGGTCGCCGGCGGCAGCATGCAGGTCGCCCAGCAGGATGGTCGCCCGCACCGATTTCCGGTGTGTCGCCAGCGCCTCTTCCAGCAGCTTGTGCGCTTCCTCCGGCCGGGAATTGTTGATTTCCGCGGCGGCCAGTTCGCAATA
>JADFDL010000319.1 GCA_018262875.1 Rhodocyclaceae bacterium
GCCTTGACGCAGCACTTGCCGGCGCCGGGGTGCACGTCGCAGGCGGAGAAGTTCGGCTCGATCTCGGTGGCGACGCCGTCCTCCACCTTGACGGTGAGCAGATCGGGACCGGCCACGCACTGGTAGCAGTACTGCGGTACCTTCTTGACCGACTTGGCCGCACCCGCGCTCACGCCGCCGCTCCGCTCGTCGTGATACGGTTTTGCGCGATCATCGCGCACGCAATGCTGTTCATGTTCTCCTCCTTCTCGACGCTGCCAACCCGCGCTTGATGATTCTTTAATTGCGTTTATATTTGTTAATTTTGTATCATTTAGCCGTGCAAGGCAAGTTCGACGTTTGACCAGGATCAAACAAGATGGAAATCCCGGCTTATGGGGTAAACTCTTGAAAATGAGTGAGATATACGAAACGGTCGAGCGTGCCACTCCGGCCGAGCTCGCCACCCTCCAGTTCCAGCGCCTGAAAAACACCCTGGCCCACGCCTGGCGGAACGTCGCACCGCTGCGCCGCAAGTTCGAGCGCGCCGGTGTGCGGCCGGAGGACGTGGGCTCGCTCGCCGACCTGGCGAAGCTCCCCTTCACCACCAAGGCCGACCTGCGCGACGCCTATCCCTTCGGCCTGTTCGCCGTGCCGCGCGAACAGATCATCCGCCTGCACGCCTCCAGCGGCACCACCGGCAAGCCGACCGTGGTGGGCTATACGCGCGCCGACCTCGACATGTGGGCCGGCGTCATGGCGCGCTCCATCCATGCCGCGGGCGGCCGGCCGGGCGACCTCGTGCACAACGCCAACGGCTACGGCATGTTCACCGGCGGACTGGGCTTCCACTACGGCGCCGAGCGCCTCGGCTGCACGGTCATTCCGATGTCGGGCGGCCAGACCGAGAAGCAGGTGCAGCTAATCAACGATTTCCAGCCAAGAATCATCTGCTGCACGCCTTCCTACCTGCTGACGCTGGCCGACGGTTTCGCCGAACAGGGCATCGACCCAGCCACGACCAGCCTGAAGATCGCTCTGGCCGGCGGCGAGCCATGCACGCGCGAAATGCGCGCGGCCATCGAGGCGCGCATGAACCTCGATGTCGTCGAGTGCTACGGCCTGTCGGAAATCGTCGGCCCCGGCGTCGCCATGGAGTGTCTGGAGACCCGGGACGGCCTGACGATCTGGGAGGACCACTTCTATCCGGAAATCATCGACCCGTCCACCGGCAAAGTGCTGCCCGACGGGGAGTTCGGCGAGCTGGTCATCACCACGCTCACGAAAGAAGCGCTGCCGATGATCCGCTACCGCACGCGCGATCTGACCCGCCTGCTGCCCGGCACGACGCGGCCGATGCGGCGCCTGGACAAGCTCGCCGGCCGCTCCGACGACATGCTGATCGTCCGCGGCGTGAACGTCTTCCCCAGCCAGATCGAAGAGCTGATCCTGAAGAGCCCCGCCCTCGCGCCGCACTACGTCATCGAGGTGAGACGGCCGCACAACATGGACGAGATCGAGGTGCGGGTGGAAATGCAGCCGGAAGCCGACAACGAAACCGCGCGCAGCCAGGCCGCTGCCGAGCTGCAGCACCACATCAAGTCTTACATTGGAATTTCCGCCCGCGTGCGCGTGGTGCCGGCGGCGAGCATCGAACGCTCGCTCGGCAAGGCGCGGCGGGTGGTGGACAAGCGGCCGAAGTAGGCCGCCTGTCCGTCGAGTCTCAGGCGCCGGCGGCCTTGGCCTGCTTGGCCTTCAGGCGCTGCGCGGTCTTCTCCAGACCGACGACGAAGCGGCTGTGCTTGCCGCGCGCCACCTCTTCCACCGCATCACGCGCGGAAAACTCGAAGGTCACGGCCGGGCCGTTCACTTCCGTCAGCGTGACGGTGATCTCCACCCACATGCCAAGCAGCGTGGCGCCGACGTGGTCGAACTCGACGCGCGTGCCGACGGAGTCCTTGCCTTCGCCGACGTGCGGCAGGATCAGTTCGCGGCAGGCCACCTCGACGTCGTAGAGCAGGCTCGGCGTGGAGTACACGCGCAGATCCTCGCCCATGAAGCCTATGGTGCGGGCCGTGTCGACGTCGATGCGGGTGGTGGCGGTGAGGCCGGGTTTCAGCGTGTCGCTCATTTCCGTTTCCTTTAAAAGTCAGTCCCGCCGGGACGGCGGTGTTTCAGATAATCGGCATTCTGCCGCGCCTCGACGTAGCGCACCAGCGCTTTGGTGCCGCGCGCGCAATTGCGGAAGACGCAGACGCCGCGGTCCATCAGAAGGGCTGCCATGGCATCGTAGAGCGTGCCGCCGTCCACGATGCCGATCAGCGGCTTGTCGTTGCGCTCGACGATGGGCGGCATCAGATGCACCGTGCTCTTCGGGTCGTTGATGTCATGGCCGGGGCGCAGCTTGCTCTCCACCAGCGCGCGCACCGAGGGCGCGGTCGGGTCGAGGCCGACCACTACCGCGTCGATGTTCGGATCCTGCAAAAAGGCTTCGGAAATCTGCAGGTGGGCCTCGTCGTCGGCGCCCGGGTTGATGTCGATCGGATTACGCACCTCGACCAACTGGTCGAGCTTCTTGGCGACGAGTATCTCCTCGACCTTCTTCACCGTGGCTTCCTCCAGCGCGCCCATCTCCAGGGCGAAGCTGTCCGACTCGATG
>JADFDL010000320.1 GCA_018262875.1 Rhodocyclaceae bacterium
CGTTGCCGATGCCGCCATCAGAGAGGAGGATCACCGGCGTCATGTATTTCACGGCGAGGCGGAAGGCCTCGATGGCGCAGTCGAAGCAGTCGGCGGGCGAGTTGGAGGCAATCACCGGGATCGGACATTCGCCGTTGCGGCCGTAGACCGCCTGCAGCAGGTCGGACTGCTCGATCTTGGTCGGCAGGCCGGTCGACGGGCCGCCGCGCTGCACGTTGATGATCACCAGCGGCAGTTCCAGCATGACGGCGAGGCCGAGGGCCTCCGTCTTCAGCGCCATGCCGGGGCCGGAAGTGGTGGTCATGCCGAGCGCGCCGCCGTAGGCCGCGCCGATGGCCGAGCAGATGCCGGCGATTTCGTCCTCGGCCTGGAAGGTGGTGACGTTGAAATGCTTCAGGGCGGAAAGCTCGTGCAAAATGTCCGTGGCCGGCGTGATCGGGTAGGAGCCGAGAAACAGCGGCACGCCGGACAGCTCCGAGGCCGCGACGCAACCCAGCGCCGCGGCGTGGTTGCCGGTCAGGCTGCGATAAGTCCCCGGGCGAATGTCGGCGGCTCGCACGCGGTAGGAGGTGATGAACATCTCCGTGGCGTCGGCATAGGCGTAACCGGCGCGCAGCGCCAGCACGTTCGCCTCGGCGATCTGCGGCTTCTTGGCAAACTTGCCGCGGATATCCTCTTCCTCCTTGTCCAACGGCCGGCTATAGAGGGAGAGCATGAGGCCCAGCGCGTAGTAGTTCTTGCAGCGGCCGACATCCTTCTTGGACAGGCCGGCATCCTTCAGGGCATGCGCGGTCAGCTCGGAGATATCGATCCGGTACAGGCGAAAATCGCCGAGGCTGCCATCTTCAAGCGGATTGGCTGCATAGCCGGCCTTGGCCAGGTTGTTGTCGGTGAAGGCGCCGCTGTTGGCAATGACGATGCCGCCGCGCTTGACGTCGGAGAGGTTGGTCTTCAGCGCGGCGGGATTCATGGCCACCAGCACGTCGGGCGCGTCGCCGGAGGTGAACACCTGGCGCGAGGCGAACTGAATCTGATAGCCGGAGACGCCGAACAACGTGCCGGTCGGGGCGCGAATCTCCGAAGGGTAGTCGGGGTGCGTGGCGAAGTCGTGCCCGGCCTTGGCAATGGCCTTGGAGAACTCATTGCCGGTGAGCTGCATGCCGTCGCCGGAATCGCCGACGAAACGGATGACGACGCTATCGAGTTCCTCCACCGGTCGGGATGCCACTCCGCCGTTCGCCTGAATTCTTGCTGCACCTGCCGAAACCGCCATTTCAGTCTCCTAGCAACACCTTGATTAATGGGTCGATAAAAAACATTTTACCCCACTTGGTGTTTGAATTATAATTGGTACTCAAACAATTTGTCTTCAATCTTTTTTGACATGGATCAAATCCGCGGCAAATACTCCGTAGTAACTTGGGCACGGATTCTCCTCGGGAGGAAAACATGAGCATTCATACCCTGGTCGACCGGCTCTGCGGCCGGCTGCACGATACCGCCCAATACACCACCCAGGGCGTCACTCTGTTCGTCGATCTGGAAAATAGAAAGACCCGCCGCAAATACCTGCCGGCCGACGTCCTGACGCACTTCCTCGGCGGCCGCGGCGCCAACATGTGGCTGCTCTACAACCTGCTGCAGGAGGAAAAAGACGCCCTCGACCCGGAAGTGCCGCTGATCTTCGGCTCCGGCGTGCTGACCAGCGTGATGCCTTCGGCCACGCGCGGCAACTTCACCAGCAAGTCGCCCGAGTCCTATGCCATTCTCGACGCCAACGGCGGCGACTATTTTCCCTCCTTCCTCAAGCGCCACGGCTACGATCATCTGGTGCTCTACGGCAAAGCTGCGCAATGGACCCTGCTGCGCATTGCGCTCGGCGAAGTCACCTTCGAGGACGCCACGCCCTACGCCGGCCTGGACAACCTCGACACGGCAGCGGCCGTCGAGCGCGACTTCAATTGCAAGGAGCGCAAGGACATGGCGCTGGCGCGCATCACTAGCGCCGGCGAGAACGGCGTGCTGTGCGCCGGAATCATGGGCGGCATCAAGGCCATCTGGGCGCGCGGCGGCGGCGGCGCGAAGATGGGCGCCCACAATCTGAAGGCGATCATGGTGCATGGCCGCCCGCCGGAAATCGCGCTGCCCGCCGATGCCAAGGCGCAGAACAAGGCCATCGGCAAGAAGATCACCGGCACCTCGGTCATCAAGAACGCCCTGAAAATGGTCGGCACGCCCTTCCTCTACAAGCCGAGCCGGGTGCTCGGCGCAATGGGCACCAAGAACAACCAGGAAACCTCCTGGGGCGAATCGCTCGACGCCGACAACTTCGATGTCTACCGCCCGGGCATGGACGGCTGCTTCAAGTGCCCGGTGCATTGCCGCAACCTCAACGACATGACGCCCGAGGGCAAAGGCGGCTGGGGCGCGCACGCGCTGAAGGGCCTGAAGGGCAACGCCAGCTACGACAAGGCACAGGCCGAGGTCGAGCACGAGCGCAAGAAGACCTACAACGGCATCAAGGGCGACGGCCAGTTCGACCGCTACGACAAAGGCGACGGCCCCGAGTACGTCACGCTCGGCAAATTCGGCCCGAACATCGGCATCAAGGAGCCG
>JADFDL010000321.1 GCA_018262875.1 Rhodocyclaceae bacterium
TGCGCTGGAAGTACTGCGTCACCGAATCGTCGCCGCCGGTGAGGATGGCCTTGGCGTCCTGCAGGGTCATCTGCTTGACGGCGTCGAGCAGCAACGCCTTCGCCTCCGGCACGGCAGCCTCGGCGGCGCGGTTCATGGTGACGATCAACTCGTCGGCGTGCTTGCCCATGCCGAGCTTGCGCATCAGTTTCTCGGCCTTTTGCAGGTTCTCCGGCAGGGGAATTTTCACCTTCGGGTTGCCGAGGAAGCCGTTCGGCTTGCCCAGGCTGGCCACCGCCGCCGAGGCGCCCTGGGTCAGCGCCTGCCTCAGGGCGCCGCTGCTGTCCTGCTGGCTGATGTCTCCCAGGCCCGCGGCACGCGCCGGGGAGAGGATGACAAGCAAGAACAAACCGATGAAAATGCGAAACGTGATGGCCATGTCTTAACTCCGTTGATCTGCCTGCATTCTCGCATAAAGGGAGTCACGATGAGCGCATTGAGCTGGAAGCAATATTTCATCTACCAGGCCGACTATCAGTACTGGGCCAACGAGGTGCTGTTCGAATGCCTCGGCCGGCTCGATCCGAAGGCTCTGGACGAACCGCAGGGGCTTCACTTCTCGACGATACATCGCACCCTGGACCACATCCTGGTGGTCGAGGAATTGTGGCGGCTGCGGCTGCAGGGCGAGAGCCCGATCGTCGACTTCAGGACGCTCCACCACCCGGAATGGCGCGAGCTGAAGAATGCCCTGCGCCAGGAAATGCGCGGGCTGCAACACTGGCTGGAGATGAAGCCCGATGCCTTCTTCGAATCCGAGATCGCTTACCGCAGCACGGAAAGCAAAGAGCGGCGCAACTGGGTGCGCGACGTGCTCACCCACATGATGGGCCACATGGTGCACCACCGCGGCCAGGTATCCGCCGCCGCCACCCGGCTCGGCACGCCGGCGCCGGAAATGGACTACATTTACTACAAGCGCGCGGTCGATACCGCCCTCGCCCAGAACCGCAAGGAGTAACCAGCCGGGCAGGTGTTGCGCAGCGTCATGGGTCGGCGCGATTTTTCAGGGGAACGTCATGCATCGAATCATCGGGCTGATCGCACTTGTCCTGAGCGCCGCGCCCTGTCATGCACAGGTCGGCAACCAGAACCATGCACCGGGCGGCATGGTTCCGGCCCCCGGGGCATTGGCCGATCCGCCTCAACTCACCCCCTCGGGGAACATGCCGGCTCCCCTTCCTTCCTTGATCGACGACCCGCTGAGAGGGCTGCAGAATCCGCCCGATGCGGGCCGCTTTTCGCCACAGGTGCGTGCCTGGGCAAGCATGCGCGCCGCCGGTCTCGCCCGCGTCGGCGAGATTCCCGATGCGGAGGAACTGCCAGGTTACCTGCGCAAAACCGGTGTCGGCATCCTCGGGGACATGAACGATGGAGACATCATGGCGCTCGCCTTCATTGTCCTGATGGAGGCGGCAAAGAGCGCCCATGATGATCTCAAGTCGATCATGGAAGAAACCAAGAAAGCCAATGAAGCCAACGCAAGTGCAAGTCGCCGGCAGGGTTCGGAGGGTGGGGGCCTGGACGATTTGGGGAGGATGCAAAAAATGCAGGAATTGTTGGACCGGAAGTCAAAATTACTGATCATCCTGAGCAATCTGCTGAAGAAACAAAGCGAAACCGAGGATAGCGTCTCCAGCAACCAGAAGTAGGTCAATGCCGCAGCAGCGGCAGCAATTGCGCCTCCAGCTTGTCCTGTCCCAGCCCGCCGATGCGGGCCATGCGCAGGGCGCCTTTCCGGTCGATGAGATAGAGCGTCGGCGTCGCCTTGACGGGGCCGAAGGCCTCGGTATGCGCCGGCGCGCGCATGGCGACGGGGAAGGTGTAGTCGTGATCCTTCCAGAATTCCTCGACGGTGAAGCGGTCGGCATCGACGGACAGGGCGAGCACCTCGAAGCCGCGGCTGCGGTGCTTTTCATACAGCGCCTGCAATTCCGGCAGTTCCTTCTGGCAGGCCGGGCACCAAGTCGCCCAGAACACTACCAGCACCGCCTTGCCCTTCAACGCTTCTGCGGACAGGGGCTTGCCGTCGAGCAGCCGGGTCTCGAAGGCGGGTACGGGCTGGCCCTCCCTGAGTTGCGCCTGTGCCGCAGCGGCAAAACAAATCGCGGCGATGAACAGCAGCTTGCGCAACATGGCCAATCCTTTCAGGACACCCCGGCCAGATGCGCCTGCTGGTCGGCGTGGTAGCTCGAGCGCACCATCGGCCCGCAGGCGGCGTGCGAGAAACCCATCGCCTGCGCCTCGCGTTCGAACATCGCGAAGACATCCGGATGCACGTAGCGCAGCACCGGCAGGTGATGGCCGGAAGGCGCCAGGTACTGGCCGACGGTGAGCATGTTGACGTCGTGCGCGCGCAGGTCGCGCATGACGGCGAGGATTTCCTCATCGGTCTCGCCGATGCCGACCATCAGGCCCGACTTGGTCGGGATGTGCGGGTTGCGCACCTTGAAGGCCTTGAGCAGGGCCAGCGAATGGGCGTAGCCGGCGCCGGGGCGCGCCTGTCTGTAGAGCCGCGGCACGGTTTCCAAATTGTGGTTGAAGACGTCCGGCGGCGTCGCG
>JADFDL010000322.1 GCA_018262875.1 Rhodocyclaceae bacterium
TCACCCGGGTCGCAGAGTCCCGCCCCAAGCCCGCAAGAGCGGGTGAGGCATGACCCCCCTGCGGCCACGGCGATATGTGGCGGGAGATGCAACCTTGACCACACAGACCATCGACCAGTTCTTCAGCACGACCGAGATCACCGGCGGCGCATTGACGCCGGAGCAGGCTGCGCAGGTTCTCGACCTGGCGCAAGAGGGCGAAACCGCGCCTGGCGCGGATCTGGCTGGCGCGCCCGCGCCGGCGCCTGTCGAAACGGCCGCTGAAGCGACGGACGAACCGAAACCCGATCCCGAGCCCAAGGACGACGAGCCGGCCATCCTCGCCAAGGATGGCAAGCACCTGATCCCGTACGAGAAGCTGGCCGAAGCGCGCGACAACGCGCAGAGGGCGGCGCTCGAGCGAGACCAGGCGCTGCAGCGCGCGGCGGAATTGGAGGCTCAACTCGAGGCCGCCAAGCAGCCGCCGAAGGAAGACCCGGCACCGCCGGTCGACCTGAAGGCGCTGCGGCGCGAGCACTACAACGCCACTCTCGACGGCGACGAAGAGAAGGTCGTGGAGCTCGCCGGGAAGATCGACGCCGAAGTCGCTCGCATCGCCGAAGAAAAGGCGTACGCGCGATTGACGGCCGAGAAGGAGGCCGCCGATGCGAAGGCCGCTGAAGCCGCGGCTGCCGCGGAAAAGGCGGCGCTGGACAGGGCTGCCGCCGAGGCGATCGCCAAGTACCCGGTGCTGGATCACACCAGCGACAAGGCCGACGAGGAAGCGATCGGGTTCGTTCGATCCAAGATCAGCGCGCTCATGGCCAAGGGCGAGCCCGCCGACAAGGCGCTCACCCAGGCCGTGGAGCGTGCCGCGCAGCTGTACGGATGGTCCGACGGTCAACCCGCCCCGACGCGCGACGCGAAGGCGGCGGCAGCAGCAGCCATTGCCGCGGCGAAGTCGCCGGCACCCGCAAGCCTGTCCGCCATCCCCGGCGGCAAGCCCGGCGGGCTGTCGGCGCTCGAGCAGCTGGCTGGGAAAGCCACTGGCCCCGAGATGCTGGAGGTCATGTCCGACATGACGCCCGAGCAGATCGAGTCCTACCTGAACCGCTCCATCTGATCTGAGGAACCACCATGCCCGCATCCGCTACCACGCACGCCAACTACGGCGACACGACGAACATGATCCAGCAGGCCGTCGGCCTGTTCGCTGCGCACATGCAGCGCAACTCGATGATGGCCCGCATGATGGGCCCGATGCCCAAGGGCACCGCCGGCGCCAGCGCGACGCTGCGCAAGCAGACCACGCAGCACATGCCGATCGTCACCTGCCAGGACCTGAGCAAGGGGGACGGGGACGAGATCACCTTCCACCTGCTCAACCCGATGAAGGCCAAGCCCATCATGGGCAGCGCCTGGGCCGAAGGCCGCGGCACGGCGATGTCGCTCTCGCAGGACAAGCTGCGCGTGAACCAGGCCCGCTTCCCGGTGAGCCTGGGCGACAGCATGACGGACATCCGCAGCCCCGCGGACTTCCGTACGCTGGGCCGGCCGGCGGCGCAGAACCTCATGGACCGCTACGTCGACCAGAGCCTGCTGGTGCACATGGCCGGCGCGCGCGGCTTCCAGGACAACATGGAGTGGGTCATCCCCACGACGGCCGACGCCGACTTCGCCAAGATCATGGTGAACACGGTGAAGGCGCCGACGAAGAACCGGCACTTCCTGGCCGACGCGACCGACGGCGTCAAGGCGTTCGCGCTCTCCAGCTCGGACGTCGACCTGGGCACCACCGACCTGCTGACCATCGACACGGTCGACGCGATGCGGTCGGTGATGGACTCCATGGCGCTGCCGCCCCCGCCCATCCAGGTGCCCGGCGACATGGCCGCCGAGGACTCGCCACTGCGGCTGTGGCTCATGTCGCCCACGCAGTACGACAGCTTCGCCGCGAGCTCGACCTACCGCACCTACCAGGCCAACGCCCTGGCGCGCGCGGCGCTGGCCAAGCAGCACCCGCTCTTCCTGGGCCCCGACACGGCGCTGTGGAACGGCTTCCTCATCAAGAAGATGCCGCGCCCGATCCGGTTCTACACCACCAACGTGATGAAGTACTGCGCGTCGGCGACCACCGAGACCGAGTCGGACGCGACCATCGCCTCGGCGCTGACCCTGGGCACCTACGCAGTCGACCGCTCGCTGATCCTGGGCGGCCAAGCCGTGGCGCAGGCGCTGGCGGCGGCTCGGATGTCTGGCGTCCCGTTCTTCTGGAGCGAGAAGGAGCTCGACCACGGCGACAAGGTCGAGCTGCTGATCGGCGCGATCCGCGGCGTTTCCAAGATCCGCTTCGCGGTGAAGCAGGACGACGTCGACACGATCACCGACTACGGGGTGGTGGTCGTCGATTCGACCGTCAAGACGCCGGGCGGCGTGCTGTAACCGCGGCGCGCACCTCCAACCTCACCTGAAGGAACACCACCATGGCCAACATCACCAAGAAGACCGCGTACGACCGCATGCTCACCGGTGCACCGTACGGCGACGTGCTCATGCTGCCCTACCGCATGGAGACCACCTCCGGCGGCGTGCTGGTCGG
>JADFDL010000323.1 GCA_018262875.1 Rhodocyclaceae bacterium
CATTCGGGGCGCTCCGCCGTGCTGCAGGGACTGACTATTGCGTTGCGCGGAAGCGGGCAAGTCCGTGCCTTCTGCCGGGACGGTCACAGGGAAAACCAGAAGGTCGCGCCTTCTTCCGGCCGGCCTTCGGCCCAGACGTCGCCGCCATGGCGATGAATGATGCGCGCGACGGTGGCCAGACCGATGCCGTTGCCGGGATAGTCGGCGGGGGAGTGCAGGCGCTGGAAGGCGCCGAAGAGCTTGCTTGCGTGCGCCATGTCGAAGCCGGCGCCGTTGTCGCGCACGAAAAAGCACCTTCTCCCCGGCCCCCTTCCCGGGGAAGGGGGTGACGAGCGCTCGCTTCGCTCCATGCCGTTCGCGGCCCCGCCCTGGGGCGGCCCGGTGGCGGGGCCGGAATCCTCGCCTGTTCCGAACTCGATGCGCGCCTCGCTGCGCCTGGACGAATACTTCCAGGCGTTGCCGAGCAGGTTCAGCAAGACCACCCCGAGGAGGACGGCATCGCCGCGGGCCCGCATGCCGGGGGCGATGACCCATTCGACCCGGCGTGCCGGTTCGCCGGCATGCAGTTCCGCGGCGATTTCGCCGGCGATGGCCGACAGGTCGGTCTGATCGATATTCATTTCCCGGCGCGACAACTGGGACAGTTCGAGCATGTGGTCGATGAGTTCGGCCATTCGCTCCGAGCCGGCACGCACGCGGGCGAGGTAGTGCCTGCCGTTTTCGTCGAGCAGGCGGTCATACTCTTCTTCCAGCGCGTGGCTGAAGCCGTTGATGGCCCGCAGCGGCGCGCGCAAGTCGTGGGACACCGAGTAGGAAAACGCCTCCAGTTCCCGATTGGCGGTCAACAAGGCATGCGTGCGCTCGACGACGCGCTGCTCGAGCTCCGCGTGCAGGCGCTGCCGCTCCTGCTCGTGCGCCTTGCGCTCGCTGATGTCGCTGACGAAGGCCAGCACCGCCAGGAGCGAGCCGTCCTCCCGGCGCAGATTGGAGGCGCTGAAATGGATCGGAATGTTGTGGCCGTCCCGGTGCCGCAGGGATATCTCGTAGTTGCGCTTCTCGGCCGTCTCGCGGCGGTTTTTCTGCACTTCGAAGATGCTGCGGTTTTCCTCGTCGGCGAAGTCGAACGGCGTCCGGCCCTGCATTTCCCCGCGCGAGTAGCCGAGCAGATCGCACAGGCGCTGGTTGACCTCGATGGTGCGTTCGTCGGCGCCGATGATCCAGATGCCTTCGGGGGCCTCCTCGAACATCGTGCGGTAGCGCTGCTCGCTCGCGCGCACCGCCTGCTCGGCGGCCATCCGATCGCTGAGGTCGGTGAAGATTGCGACATAGTTCGTAATGGTTCCGCCGTCATCGCGCACGGCGGAAACCGACAGCCACTCCGGGTAAAGGCTGCCATCCTTGCGCTTGTTCCAGATCTCGCCGCTCCAGTGCCCCCGGGAAGCGATTTCCCCCCACATCGCCCGGTAGAAGGCGGCATCCTGGCGGCCGGATTGCAGGATGCGCGGATTCCTGCCGATCACCTCCCCGGGCGAATAGCCGGTGATGGCGGTAAAGCGCGGGCTGGCGGTGACGATATTGGCGTTGGCGTCAGCGATGAGGATGGCCTCGTTGGCGTGCGCGAAGACGCTGGCGGCCAAGCGCAACTGCCGTTCCTGCTCGATGCGTGCCGTGATGTCCGTCAGGATGCAGTGGGTGCGCAGGAACGCGCCGGCGGCATCGCGCGAAACGCGCCCATTCACCGCCACCTGCCGCCGCTCGCCGTCGCCGCGCACGATATCGAAGAGATGGCCCTCGATGCGGTTGTCCCGCTTGAAGCGGGCGAAACGCTCGCCCAGGGCGGGCAGCGAAGACTCCGTCAGAAAGTCGCCGATGAAGCGGCCGATGACGGTGTCCCTGCCACGCTGGAACAGATCGAGCCAGGCGGCGTTCACGTCGAGGATCATGCCCGCCGCGTCGAGTGACTGGCAGGCCAGCGGCGCCAGCTCGTACATTTCGCGGAAGAGCCGCTCGCTTTCGCGCAACGCGGCCTGCTCGTGCGCCGGCATGCCGCCGGCCAGATGCACGAACGGCGCGAACAGGCGCTGTCGCAGGATGGAAAAGAGTCGGATCGGCATGGTCTGGGCGAATCCCGGGCAATGGTCGTTTAACGGCGCCAAGCCCGAAAGCTTGAATCGCGACCGGATTGTCACCAGAATACTACGAGCCAGAATGCCCGTGAATCCACCGAGGAAGCTCCCGATGAACGAAACCCGGTGCGCCGCCGCCCCCCAGCTCCAGCAGATCGCGCGGGAGCCGTACTACCAGCCCATCGGCGACGAGGTGGCGCTGTTCGAGTCGGCGCACCGCCGCCGCCTGCCGGTGCTGCTGAAGGGGCCGACCGGCTGCGGCAAGACGCGTTTCGTCGAATACATGGCCTGGCGCCTGCAACGCCCGCTGGTGACGGTGGCCTGCCACGACGACCTGACCACCGCCGATCTGGTCGGCCGCTATCTCATCGTCGGCAACGAGACGGTATGGGTCGATGGCCCGCTCACCGCCGCCGTGCGCGCCGGCGCCCTCTGCT
>JADFDL010000324.1 GCA_018262875.1 Rhodocyclaceae bacterium
CCTCGGCATGGACGGCATCGGCGGCGGCGCGCATTCCTGCAACGCCGTCGCGCTGGAGGACAGCGAAGTCTGCATCATCCCCTTCTCCCAGCTCGAGCAGCTTTCGCGGGAGATCAAGACGCTGCAGCACAACTTCCACAAGGTGATGAGCCGCGAGCTGGTGCGCGACCAGGGCCTGATGATGCTGCTCGGCACCATGCGCGCCGAGGAACGGCTGGCCGCCTTCCTGCTCAACATGTCGCAGCGCTTCACCACGCGCGGCTATTCGGCGGCGGAATTCCACCTGCGCATGACGCGGGAAGAGATCGGCAGCTATCTCGGCCTCAAGCTGGAAACGGTCAGCCGCGCCTTCTCGCGCTTTCAGGAAGAAGGCTTTATCGCGGTACAGCAGAAGCACATCCGCATCCTCAACGGCGCCGGCCTGAAGAAGCTGCTCAACCACCAGTCCAGATAAGCAGTCCGCGCGGATCCCTGGTCAGCGCCACCGAGACGATGTAGGCGAAGCTGGCCATCGAAGCCAGCCAGAAGCCCGCGCGCACTGCCTTGCTGCGCCCCCGCCGCAGGGCAAACATGCCGAAGCCGATGTAGGCCAGCAGGCCCAGCACTTTCGCCGTCACCCAGCCGTGCACGAAGGGGTATTGCTGCTGCACGATCGACAAGCCGGCGGCGGCGGCCAGCAGCAGGGTGTCGTTCACATGCGGCACCACCCTCACCCAGAGCCGGTCGAGCATCGGCGAATCCCGCAGCATCCAGACGCCGCGCAGGAAAAAGCCGGTGATCGAAATCACCACGAAGGTGACGTGGAGATGCTTCAGCAAGAGATAGCTCATGCGCGATTTTACCCAGGGTGACCATCGGGCCGGGGCTTCAAATAAATCGGCGCGAACTTCGCGTACCAGGCGCCGAAAACGGCCAGCCAGCCAAGCGCGGCGAGGAAGGACAGGCTCGCCGCGCCCGGCAGGAGGACGAATTCCGCCACGATGCGCAGCACGGCCACGCCCTGCATGCCCCAGAAGATCAGCCAGATTGCGTTGTCCGCGTTCAGAGGACGGCCCGAGTGCCCAAGCGTCACGCGCGTGACCATGCCGACCACGGCGGAGGCGAAGAAGCCGAGCGTCAGCGCATGCAGCGGCGCCAGGCCGAGCGAGCCGCTGCCCGTCAGCAGGAGCAGGCTGTGCGCGGCATGCAGCGCCAGGCTCACGCCCAGCCAGGCAAAGGCGACGTGCAGCACGGCGAGCAGGCGCACGGCGAGGCACTTGCGCAGTTGCCAGGCGACGGAGAGCCCGCCTGCCGCCAGCGCCGCAGGCAAATCGAAGAGCCAGGTCCATTGCGGCAGGCCGGCCGCTTCCACGATGCCGTGGCCGGCATAGCAGGCGAGCAGCAGATGCAGCGCCCACAAGGGCCGCGCGACGCGGTAGTTCGGCACCACGGCGCTGGAAAAAAACGGCAGCATGCGATGGCACAGCGCCGTGAACACCGGCAGCAGGAAGAACCACAGGCCGCCCTTCAGCGCCACCTGCACCAGCCAGCCCGGCCCGCCGGCGACGAAGCCGAGGAAGGCCGCGAGCATGAGCGCGCCCAAAGTCAGTCCCCCTACCACGGCGACGATGTGGGTCTGCTCGTTGCTCGGCGTGCGCGCCACGCGCAGCAGCGCCGGCAGCCCGGCGCACCAGCCGGCCAGCACCAGTCCCAGCGCGGGCAGCAGGAGCGGCGGCAGCCACAGCGCCGCATAAAAGCCCAGCCAGCCGGCGCCCATCAGGACAAAGGCCGCGAGGTAGGCCGACTCGGCCACCGGCGCCGCGGCTTGCCAGCGCGGTCCCGCGGTCATGACGAAGCCGAAAATGAAGAAGGGGAAAAAGCCGAAGGTCATCAGCGCCGCGTGTATCCACGACGGCGGCAGCGGCCAGGTCGGCGCGGCATGCAGCACGCCGTAGCGGGCGGCAAGATCGAAGGCCCACCACAGCATGGCCAGCAGGCCCTGCGTCGCACCGGCCAGGAACATCACGCGGTGCGGGGCGTGGAAGAACGCGGGCGCGCCGGACAGGTTCATGGCGAGGAGTCCCGCCGGCTCGCCTGGGCCGGGCGTTCCGTGGTATGTTTCACGCGCCGCGCTCGCGACCGAAGCGGCGGAGACCCAAGAATGCAAAACGACAAGCTCGACATCGCACAAATACTCCGCAGAATCCCCCTGTTCCAGGAGCTCAGCCAGGAACAGATCGAGCACCTCGCCGCGCAGACGCGGGAAAAACGCCTGCACAAGGGCGAGATGCTGTTTCAAAAAGGCGACCAGCCGCGCGGCTTCTACGCCGTGGTATACGGCCAGATGAAGCTCGCCTTCCCTTCGGCCGCCGGCAACGAGAAAGTGGTCGAGATCCTCGGGCCCCAGCAGAGTTTCGGCGAGGCCGTGATGTTCATGGACCGCCCCTACCCCGTCTTCGCCGAGTCGCTGGCCGACTCGCTGCTGCTGCACATCGCCCGCCAGGCCGTGTTCGACATGCTCGAAACGGATGCCTCCTTTGCCCGCCGCATGCTT
>JADFDL010000325.1 GCA_018262875.1 Rhodocyclaceae bacterium
CAGGCCCGCGAGCAGTCCCTGACGGAGCCAGGAGAAAAATCGGTAGCTGGCAGTAGTTGGTTCAGGCATCGTTCTTTATCCCATTCATCTCAGGCGACAACCGTCGTGGTGCGCCGGCGTGTGCGAATCGCGGCTTGCCCGGCGGCGCCGAAGGGCGCGACCCGGGCCAGCACCGCCGCCGAGAGCACATAGCCGGGTGTCGGCCGCTCGGGCGGCCGCGTCGGATCGATCAGCAGGGTCTCATAGGCAATCGGCGCCGTCAGTCCGGGGTCCTCTTCCGCCGCCACCTCGTCCAGCGCAAAGGTCAGCCCCGCCTCCAGCGCCTCGAACGAAGGCCGCGCCAACTGCTCGTCCTCCCGCAGCTCTTCGAATTGCGCCAGGGCAAAGGGCTCCTGCACCGGCGTGGTCTTCCAGGGGAGGGCCGTCGGGCCGCTGCCCGTCGCCGTCACCGTGAGCGTCGTCGGCCCGCCCACCAGCGGCGCCGTCCCCAGCTTCGTGATCGGCCGGTTGAGCGGCGCGATCCGCTCCCGCACCGTCAGCTCCGCCAGCGGATGCACCCGGAGCGGACCGGCTGTCGTGGGCCCCCCATCACGGACCGTCACCACCGGCGGCTCCCGCCGCGGCAGGGTCCCGCTCCAATTGCGCCGGTCGGCCAGGGCGGCCGCGACCTGCGCCACCACATCCACCGCCGCCGGCAGGGGCGGCGGGGTCTGCGTGCCGAACTGCCGCTCGAAGGACACCGAGACCTTGAAGAACAGGATCTTGATCGTGGCCTTGCCCT
Organism: Rhodocyclaceae bacterium; assembly: GCA_018262875.1. GTDB lineage: Bacteria > Pseudomonadota > Gammaproteobacteria > Burkholderiales > Rhodocyclaceae > Desulfobacillus. Next base: position 782 of record JADFDL010000325.1, read on the forward strand.
GCACCGCCCAGGGCGTGGGCCCCGCCAGGCTCCCCTTGAAGGAGATGCCCATCAGCAACCGGCCGCGATAGCGCAGCGCCAAGGCCGCGCCGATGTCCACTTGAAACGCCAGGGGCGCCAACTGAATCAAGGCATCGAACCCCAGCATGCCGTCGAAGCTGAACCCGCCGCCTGCGGCATGGAGATCGACCCGGGCGCCGAACTGCACCGTATTGGAGGTGACGGCCAGATAGGCGGCGCAGCGCAGCTGTAACGTGTCGCCGTCGGCGAGACTCAAGGCCAAGCGTTTGAGCGCCGGTAACCCCGGCGGGGCGGCAAACCGCGGATGGAACCCGCCGATGGCCAGGATAAACTGCGGCTGGCTCCCCCAGCCGGCCCGGAGCGCCATGTCGCCGGTCAGGGTGAACTGCAGGATCCGCGAATCGTAGAGCGTGGCATCCAACGAGACGGTGCCGGCCGACACATCGAGCACCCCCAAGGCGTCCATGCGGATCTGCACGAGCGGGTGGGTCTGGTTGGGCAACAGGACTTGGAGGCGGCCTAAGACGATCACCCGGACGGGCGACGGCAGTTCGAGCAGGAGGGCGAGCTCAAGCGTCAGCAGCGTGGGCGTCCCCCAGCGCAGTTGCACCATGGGGCCGAAGACGTGGCGGCCGGCGGTGGGGGGAAACACGCGGCGCAGATCGCTCAGCAGTTGCGGCGCGTTCCGCAGCGGATCCACCGGGAACAGAATGGCATTCAGCGTGCCGGTCTTGAGCCCCTCGCGCAGGGTGGAGGTGGAGACGGTGCGATGCAGGCCGAGCAGGCCGCCGAGACCGGTGAGGGTGAAGCCCAGGCCCAGTGGAATGGGCGCGAACCCCTCGGCGGTGAGCAGGATCAAAAGCGAGTAGCCCTTGCTGCCGTCGGGTAGGCGCGTGGTGAGCAATCCGATGGCCTTAATCGCGATGCGGTCGGCCAGCTCCAGTTGCAGCATGCCGCTGTATTCGGCCCGCTGGGGATCGAAGCCCAAATACCCGCCGCCCACCACGCCCGGCGCGGCAATCGCCAGCCCCAGGCCTGTCGGTGGTTTGAAGCCCAGGGCGAGATCGAACGGACCGACATTGCCCGGGGCGAAGGTCGTTTGCAGGCGGAACCCCATTCCTTCCACAGCAAACGAGACAGGGCCGAGTTTTCCGGAGATCCGTGCCCCGACCGCCAGGGTCAGATCCGCGGAATGGTCGGTGGGCGCAAAAAGTTGCAGCGCAATGCCTTCGACCGTGATGGGGCCGATCGAGAGATTCGTAGGCAGGAACGTTTCGAATGCCTCGCTCCCTGCGAAGCGCACCCCGTTGCGCCGAGTCCATTCAATGCCGAGCGGGATCGTCAGCCGGCGTTCGCTGTCGCCGAGCAGGTTGCGCAGAAAGGAGTCGGCCTCGCCTGGCTGAAGGACAAGGGTCAGCCCCTTGAGTTGAGCCGCCAGCTGAATATCCAGTTCGTTATCGACCGTGGAGGCTCCAAGGTCGACCGACGCCCCTTGGAACTCAAGACGCGTGGCGTTCGGTGCCCCGAACAGCAGGGTCGGCGACGCGGGCTTGAAATCGAACCCGATGCCGATGCCGGCGGAGGGAGGCGTCGTCCCTGGTTGGAAGGGGTATTTGATCGACGCTTCGCCGGGGCGGAGCACGATGCCGAGTTGTGTTGCGGCATTGGTGCCGGCGCGCACCCGCAGATCGATGGTCGGCGCCAGGCGCAGGGTAA
>JADFDL010000326.1 GCA_018262875.1 Rhodocyclaceae bacterium
CCTGCTCGTCGCCAAGGCGCTGGACGAACTCGCTATAGCCCTTCAGTCGCTTCTCGACCGGTAGCGACGCCTCGGAAAGGCGCTTGTATTCCATGAACCCGGTTGGCTTGCCCATTTATGCGGCCTCCATCTCTTTTTTTTGCGCCGCCATTTCCTTGAGCGCACGACGGTACTCGTGCGGCATGACTTTGACGAACCTGGGGCGATAGACGGACCACTTGTCGAGAATCATCCGCGCCCGGGCGCTGCCCGTGAGCTGCGCATGCTTCTCGATGAGCGAGCGCAGTAGCTCATTGTCGGCGCGACCGAGATGGCCTACGTCCACCTTGCCGTGCGATTCAAGCTCGCCGGTCTCACTGACGGCCCGCTCTTCCGGCACCGGATCGAGCGCCACCATCGACAGATTGCAGCGCTTCTCGAAGCTAGCGTCCTCGTCCAGCACATAGGCGACACCGCCGGACATGCCGGCGGCGAAATTGCGGCCGGTTTGTCCCAGCACGACCACCGTGCCGCCGGTCATGTACTCGCAACCGTGATCGCCCAGCCCCTCGACCACCGCCGTGGCGCCGGAGTTGCGCACGGCAAAGCGCTCGCCGGCGACGCCCCGGAAGAAGCACTCGCCGGCGATGGCGCCGTAGAGCACCGTATTGCCGATGATGATGTTCTCCTCCGGCTTACCGCGGAAGGAAGCCGACGGCTTGACGACGATGCGCCCGCCGGAGAGTCCCTTGCCAACGTAGTCGTTCGCCTCGCCGGTCAGCTCGAGCGTGATGCCCTTCGCCAGGAAGGCGCCGAAGCTCTGGCCGGCTGTGCCGGAGAGTTTCACGCGAATGGCGTCCTCCGGCAGGCCGGCATGGCCGTAGCGCCGGACCACTTCGTGCGCAAGCATGGTGCCGCAGGTACGATTCACGTTGCGGATCGCGCTTTCAATGACGACTTTTTCGCCATTTTCCAGCGCCGGGCCGGCCTTGGCGATGAAACTGTGGTCGAGTGCAGCGGCAAGGCCATGGTCCTGCGCCTCGACATGGCTGCGCGCCACCTCGATCGGCACTTTTGGCAAATGGAAGATGCGCGTGAAGTCGAGTCCCCTGGCCTTCCAGTGCTCGATTCCCTCCCGCATGTCGAGCAGATCGGCGCGACCGATCAGGTCGTCGAACTTGCGAATGCCCATCTGCGCCATCAACTCGCGCACTTCCTCGGCGACGAAGAAAAAGTAGTTCACGACATGCTCGGGCTGGCCGGTGAACTTCTTGCGCAGCGCGGGATCCTGGGTGGCGACGCCCACCGGGCAGGTGTTGAGATGGCACTTGCGCATCATGATGCAGCCCGCGACGACCAGCGGCGCCGTCGCGAAGCCGAACTCATCGGCACCGAGCAGCGCGCCGATGAGGACATCGCGGCCGGTCTTCATCTGGCCGTCCGCCTGAACGCGGATGCGGCCGCGCAGGCGGTTGAGCACCAGCGTCTGCTGGGTCTCGGCAAGGCCCAGCTCCCACGGCGTGCCGGCATGCTTGATCGAGGAAATCGGGCTGGCGCCGGTGCCGCCGTCATGGCCGGCGATCACCACATGGTCGGCCTTGGCCTTGGCGACGCCGGCGGCGACCGTGCCGACGCCCGTCTCGGACACCAACTTGACGGAGATCGATGCCTGCGGATTGGCGTTCTTCAGATCATGGATAAGCTGCGCCAGATCCTCGATCGAATAGATGTCGTGGTGCGGCGGCGGCGAGATGAGGCCGACGCCGGGCACGGAATGCCGCAGGAAACCGATGTATTCCGAGACCTTGTGGCCGGGCAACTGGCCGCCTTCGCCGGGCTTGGCGCCTTGGGCCATCTTGATCTGGATCTGGTCGGCGGAAGCCAGGTACTCCGCGGTGACGCCGAATCGTCCGGAAGCCACCTGCTTGATTTTCGAGCGCAGGGAATCGCCCGACTGCAATGTGATGTCGCGCTCGATGCGGTTCTTGCCGATCAGCCCGGCCAGCGTCTCGCCGCCCTTCAACTCCTGGTAGCGCATCGCATCCTCGCCACCTTCGCCGGTGTTCGACTTGCCGCCGATGCGGTTCATGGCGATGGCCAGCGTGGTATGCGCCTCAGTCGAAATCGAGCCGAGCGACATGGCGCCGGTGGCGAAGCGCTTGACGATCTCTGCGGCCGGCTCGACTTCTTCCAGCGGCACGGGCGTGCCGGCCGGCCGGACCTCGAAGAGACCGCGCAGCGTCATATGGCGCTTCGTCTGGTCGTTGATGAGCTTGGCGTATTCCTTGTAGGTCTCGACCTTGCCGGAGCGCGTCGCATGCTGCAGCTTGGCAATCGAATCCGGCGTCCACATGTGTTCCTCGCCGCGCACGCGCCAGGCGTATTCGCCGCCGGCATCGAGCGCGCCGGCCAGTACCGGATCGTTGCCGTAGGCGGCGGAGTGGGTGCGCAGCGCCTCCTCGGCGACTTCCTTCAGGCCGATGCCCTCGATGCGCGAAGGCGTGCCGGTGAAGTAGCGGGAG
>JADFDL010000031.1 GCA_018262875.1 Rhodocyclaceae bacterium
GAGAGGTCGCCCATCAGCCAGAACAGCATGCCGCGCAGCTTGTTCTCGGGGGCGACGGAGAGGATCAGCGCCACCGCCGCGCCGCAGCCGGCGGCGACGATGACGCCGGTGAGGAGCAGCCGCGTCTGCGTCCACGAACCGTCGCCGCGCGCGAGGCCGAACACCAGCAGCGTGGCGGCCAGCGCGCCGGCGAAGGCACCGCCGTTGACCAGCAGCAGCGGCAGGCCAAACAGCATGGCGGAGAGGGCGCCGACCGAGGCGCCGCCGGAAATGCCGAGCACGTAGGGATCGGCGAGGGGGTTGCGCAGCAGCACCTGCATCAGCGCGCCGGCGAGCGCCAGCAGGCCGCCGCAGGCAAAGGCGGCCAGCGCACGCGGCAGGCGCAGTTCGCGCACCACTTCCGCCGCCACGCCCTCGGTGTCGCCGAGCAGGGCGCGGCCGATGTCCGCCGCTGAAACGGGCAGGCTGCCCGCCGCCAGCGCGACGACCAGGCTCGCCAGCCCGAGCAGGGCCAGCAGCAGGATCACCAGGAGGGCGCGGCGGCGGGTGGGCACGGGTTACCTGAAGTCGTAGCGCGCGCTCAGGTGGACACTGCGCCCGTCCGCCGGATAGTAGTAATGGTCGACGATCCAGGGCGAGTAGCCGGCGTAGGGCGCATAGCGCTTGTCCAGCGCATTGAGCAGCCGTGCGGTGACGGTCCACGGCTTCAGGTTCCAGGCCGCCTGCAGGTCCAGCGTCGTATAGCCGGCCAGCGTGCCCCTGACATTGCTGAAGTCGCCGCCGTAGCGGCGCGAGCCGACGCGGTTGACGGCGGCGGAATAGCTCCCCGCCCGGCCGGCGTCCCAGGTGAGTTGCAGCGTGAGCTTGTCGCGCGGCACCAGCGGCATACGCTTGCCCTCGTAGGGGCCGCTGCGGAACTCTGCATCGGTGTAGGCGTAGGCCAGCCTCGCCTTGAGCCGCTCGGCAATGCGCCAGTCGAGTTCGGCTTCGAGGCCCTGGCGGCGCGTCGGGTCGAAGTTGACGTTGGTGCCAACGGCGTCGTCGTAGCCGATCTCGTCCTTCAGGCGCATGCGGTAGAGCGCGGCGCGCGCCTGCACCGGGCCGAGGCTTGCGCTGCCGCCGATCTCGCCGATGCGGCCGTGCTGCGGGCGCAGGTCGCCGGCAAAGGCAGGATTGCCGGTGAGCGGGTTGAAGCCGAACAGCTCGTCGGTATTGGCAAAGCGGAAGGTGGTGCCGATCTTTCCGTAGGCGCGCCAGTGCCCGCCGTTGTAGCTGGCGCCGAGATCCCAGGCGTTGCGACGACGCGTGGCGCTGCCGTCCATCGCCGGAGAGAACCACGGCGCATAGGCATCCTGGTGAGCGCTTTGCGCCATGCGCTGGCTGCGCCCGCCGAGGGTGACCGCCCAGGCTTCGGTGAGGCTGGTGGTGTTCTGGAAGTAGGCGGCGGTGCTGGTCTGTTCCGCGGACTGGCGCGGCGCCGTCGTGTAGCGCGCATCGACGTCGCCGTCGTAGTGATCGAGGCCGAACACGGTCTCGCTCGCCAAGCCGCCAAAGCCGTGGCGCCAGCGCAACCGCGGTGTGAACGAAAGCATGTCCTTGCGGCGGTCCGACCGGCTGCCGAAGGAAACGTAGTCGGCATGATGGTCTTGGCGCTCCGACGACGCTTCCGCCTCGAGTGTCAGCGCATCGGTGAGCGGCAGCTTCACGCCGGGGCGCAGGCGATAGCCGTCGCGCTTCTGCCAATCGTCGGGCGAAGCGCTCGCGCGCGGATCGGCGCGCCAGGCGGCGCGGGTCAGGTAGCCGGGCAAGCCGGAGGAATCCTGGTAGGCGGCCCAGTCGACGAAGACCTCGCCGGCGCCGAGATAGAAACCGGCGCGGCCGGACAGCGCCTGCTGGTCCTGCTGGCTGTTGCGGCGCCAGCCGTTGGTCTCGGCATGATGGGCAAAGAGGTTGAAGTAACCCTTGTCGTTGCCGGCAGCGGCGTGGGCGTCGAGCCCGCGGTGGCCGAAGCTGCCGGCGGTGGCCGTCACCGCGGCACGCGGACGGCCCGACTTGTCGGTGATGATGTTGATGACGCCGCCGCTGGCACGGTCGCCATAGAGGATGCTGCCGGCGCCGCGAATGATTTCGATGCGCTGGATGCTCTCGAGCGGAATCGCCGACCAGTTGATGGAACCCATGTCGATGGGATTGAGGCGCTGGCCGTCGATGAGGATCAGGGTATTGCTGGTCGCGGTATCGCCGAAGCCGCGCAGGTCGACGCTGGCGTCGACGCCAAGACTGCCGTAGAGCGCGCGCACATCGACCCCGGCGGCATTGCGCAGGACGCCAGGCAGGTCGAGGGCGGGGGTGTTGCGGATGTCCTCGCGCGTGATGACGGAAATGTTGGCCGGCACGCGCGAGTCCGCCTCGGCGAAACGGGTGGCGCTGACGATCACCGCCGCCTCGTCGGCGGCGGCCTGACTGGAATGATGGAACAGGGCGGCGATGGCAAGCGCCGCGGCTCGATGCCTGAAGTGCATGATGGATGGCTCCCTCCGGTCCGGCCTGCGTCCCCGCTGCCGGACAGCGTCGATAAAACGAAATGCGTGAGGGAGCTGGATCGGAGCGGGCAGGACCCGGTGCCGGTGGCCGCACCCCCGCGGCGATTCCGAACTGGTCCGTTCCAGGCCGGTATCCGGGCTCGCAAGTCTTGATCCGCCGCCTTCCCGGGCTTTCGCCCAGTGGCTGTGTGACGGACCCGCACTCGCTTACCGTTGCGGGGGCAGCTGAGGAATTGCCGATCGGTTTCGGCGCACCTCATTCCCGTTTAACCCGCCGGCGGAAAACCGGCGGAGCACCTTGAACAGGATGCCGCGTGGAAAAACACACGGCGAAACGGATTATAGCTGCAAAAAATGCAAAGTCAGTCGCCGGAAGACGGCGAAGGCGTCACAAATAACATTCAAAAATCCTCCTTATTGCTTGACTAGAAACTGCATTTTAGATAGTTTGTCGCGATGGACCGGGACCTCTTCGCGCTCGAAGAACGCATCGAGCAATTCATTTCGCTGTGCCAGAACCTGCGCACCGAGAATCAGGAACTGCGCACGCGCGTGGCCGGTCTCGAGGTCGAGCGCGGCCGCCTCAATGAAAAAATCGAGACGGCCTGCACCCGCCTGGAATCCCTCATGGAGCGGATACCCGAGTGAGCAAGAAGGAAGCCAACACTCTCGACATCGTCCTCATGGGCCGCGAATACCGCGTCGCCTGCGCGCCGGAAGAGCGCGAGGCCCTGCAAAGCGCGGTGGTCTTCGTCGACGAGAAGATGCGTGAAATCGGCGAAAAGACCAAATCCACCGGCGAACGCCTGGCCGTCATGACGGCGCTCAACCTCGCCCACGAACTGCTCTCCATCAAGCTGCCCGGCGGCTTTGACATGCAGGAGTTCCGGCGTAGAATCGGTTCCATGCAGGCGCGGCTCGACGAAGCGATGGCCAGCCAGGAACAGTTGTTCTAGCAGCCCTCGCACCACCCGATCCGGCGTCAAGAATTCCCCTGCGGTGTTCGCCAAGGCCAACCATTCCTTGAACCGATATGTTGGCATTGGCTGCGGACCATGGCGTCACCTTTGTGAGCGTCCCTCATTCGTGAGCCGGACGCACCTGCGGTGACCGGAAAGCGGCCACTCTGGACCTCAGGTTCAGGATGCCGGCCTAGCGGCACAGGCGGGGGATCCCATAGCGAGACCCAAAGCGCGGAGCTTCCGCGCTTTGTTTTTTCGGGATGGCCATGCGCTACTGGCTGATGAAAAGCGAGCCCGAGGCCTACGGCATCGACGATCTCGCCCGCGACAAGGTGACCGCCTGGTGGGGCGTGCGCAACTACCAGGCGCGCAACTTCATGCGCGACCAGATGCAGCTCGGCGACCGCGGCCTCTTCTACCACTCCAACTGCGCCGAGCCGGGCATCGTCGGCATCGTCGAGGTGGTGAAGCGAGCCTACCCCGACGCCACCCAGTTCGACCGCAAGCACAAGTACTTCGACCCGAAGTCCTCGCCCGACAATCCGCGCTGGCTGAACGTGGATGTCAAATTCGTGAAGAAGACGCCGCTCGTCAGCCTCGCCGAACTGCGCAGCCACAAGACGCTTGCCAACATGCGCACCCTGGCGAAGGGCAACCGCCTGTCGATCACCCCTGTCGATCCGGCGGAATGGAAGTTCATCACGGAGCGGCTGATGGGCGACAAGGCATGAGCTTCGATCCCTGGTGGCTGTCCTACCCGCTGCTCGGCGCCTTCGCCGGCTTCATCGCCGGACTGTTCGGCGTCGGCGGCGGGCTGACGCTGGTGCCGATCCTTTTCATGCTGTACTCCGCGCAGCAGTTTCCGCTGGAGCACGTCATGCATCTCGCGCTGGGCACCTCGATGGCTACCATCGTGTTCACCTCGATCTCCAGCATGCGCGCCCATCACGGCCACGGCGCGGTACGCTGGGAAATCGTGCGCGGCCTGGCGCCGGGGCTGGTCGCCGGCACGCTCGCCGGCACCGCTCTGGCAAGTCTGATTCCGACGCGGCCGCTGGCCATCGTCTTCGTCTGCATCGTGTATTACGCCTCGGCGCAGATGATGCTCGACTTCAAGCCGAAGCCGCACCGGCAGATGCCGGGCAAGACCGGCATGCTGGCGGCGGGCGGCCTCATCGGCGTCCTCTCCAGCCTGGTATCGGCCGGCGGCGGCTTCATGTCGATCCCGTTCATGGTGTTCTGCAACGTGGTCATCCACCAGGCGGTGGGCACGTCCGCCGCCCTGGGCTTCCCGATCGCCGTTGCCGGCAGCGTCGGCTACCTCGTCGCCGGCTGGAACACCGCCGGCCTGCCGGCCTGGTCACTCGGCTATGTCTATCTGCCGGGTCTGGTCGGCGTGGCGGCGATGACCATGCTCATCGCGCCGCTCGGCGCGAAGACGGCACACCGGCTGCCGGTGAAGCAGTTGAAGCGCGCCTTCGGCGGCTTCCTCGCCCTCCTGGGGACGAAGATGCTGCACGGCCTCCTGGGTTGATCAGGGCTTGAGGTAGGCAAAACCCTCCTGCGACTGCAGGCGGCCGATTTCCGCTACGCCGGACGGCACGATCTTCGCTTCCGGGTGCACCCTGCTCTTGTCGATGTTGCGGCCCTTGAGGGTGAATTCGCAGACGCGGAACTCGACGCCTTTCATGGAGAGATCGTCGACCGCGGCATCGTAGGGATTGCCGTTCTTGTCCTTGGCGCCTTCGAGCAGGAAGTCGATGCCCCTGAAGTGGGTGACGACGACGATTTTCGCCGTCGGATCGGCGCTCAGGTGGTTGCGGATGTTGCGCAAGCCGTCGGTGGCCTGCTCCAGTCCGCCATTGATGTGGTAGATGACCTTGTTGGGTTGATCGGCCTTGCCTCCTGCCTGGGTGCCTCCCGCGGCATAGGCCACGGATGCAAACAGCGCCACGATGGCCAGAAGGGTGAATCGGGCAATGCTTTTCATGGGGATTCTCCTGTTCTTGTAGTGGTTTTCCCGCCATCCGGCGGCATGAACAAGACGAAGCAGGCAGCCGAAATATTCCGGTTCCGCCAGGGAATAATCCGGCCGGCCGCTGCGTCACAATGAAACTGGAGGAAAAGCCGATGCAATGGTTGCAGTCGCGGGTGCAGCGCGAACTGGCGGGGCAGATCGAAGCGAGCCGCGGCCGGCTCTATCGCCTGGCCTTCGCCTGGTGCCACGATACGACCCTGGCCGACGACCTTGCCCAGGAAACCCTGTCGCGCGGTCTCGCCCGGCTCGAACAGTTGCGCGAACCGGAGCGGCTCATGAGTTGGCTGTTCGCGATTCTCAACCGCTGCTGGATCGATCATCTGCGCCGCCGGCATGAGGAGGTTGACGACGAAGTGCTCGCCGAAATGCCGTCGGATCTCCCCGGGCCGGAGGGTTATGCCGAACGGCAGGAGGCGGTCATACGGGTGCGCACCGCCATCGCAGCCTTGCCGCTCGGACAGCGCCAGGTGGTCACCCTGGTCGACCTGGAAGAGTTTTCCTACGCGGAAGTCGCCGACATCATGGCGATTCCGATCGGCACCGTCATGAGCCGGCTGTGCCGCGCGCGCGAGGCCCTGCGCGGACTGCTGAAACCGGCCGCGGCCGAACCGCGCCTGAGGAGCGTGAAATGAACGACGCACGAAAAAATTTCTCCGACGAAAGCCTGAATGCCTTCGTCGACAACCAGCTCGGCGCCCAGGAGCGCGAGGAAATACTCGCCGCCATCGCCGAGGATGCCGACCTGAGCCGGCGCCTGTGCGCGCTGCGCTCCACCAAGGAACTGGTGCGCCATGCCTATGGCCAGGTGCCGGCTGTCGGCAGTACGCGGGATCGCCGCCTCCCCTTGTGGAGCGGCGCCCTGGCGGCAGGCGTGGCGCTGGTTGCCGGCGTGCTGATCGGCTGGCAGGGGCATCGCGCGGCCGACACGTCAGCGTCGAAGTCATTGCTGGCCTGGGCCGGAAGTTTCTTTGCCGCCCAGCCGACGCGGGTGTTGCTGCATCTGGACAGTTCGCAGGCCGAACACATGGAAGAGGCGCTGGATATGGTCGAAGCCTATCTGGCCAAGGCCGGCCACGCCCGGGTGGAGGTCGTGGTCAATAACTCCGGTCTCGATCTGCTGCGCCAGGAAACCACGCCCCACGCGGCGCGTATCGCGGCGCTCGCCGCACGCCACGAAATGCTGGCCTTCGTCGCCTGCGGCAACGCCATCGCACGCTATCGCAGTGCGGGTCTGGATGTCACGCTGGTGCCGGAAGCAAAGGTGGAGCGCACCGCGATCGAACACATCGTCGACCGGGTGCGCCAGGGCTGGACTTACCTGAAGATCTGAACGGAACCGGGCGGGGTCGGATCGGCCGCAAAGCCGATGCCGGAAAAGGCGGTGACCAGGCAGAGGGCCACGAAGGCGGCCAGCACCTTGGCCTTGTGCTTCCACGGGCTGATCGGGTTTCTCCGGGTTTCATGACGCATGGCAACCTCCTCCTTTTGCTACCTGCAACCTGTGCTCGCCGGCACAGTGGATCAACGATACGCCCCGCTGCCCCGCCGGAACAACGAATTATTTGATATTCAAATAAAACGGGTCAGCCGGAAAAACGTTGACGCAGCAGGTTCTTCTGCACCTTGCCCATGGCGTTGCGCGGCAGGTCGTCCACGAAATGCACGGCCTTCGGCACCTTGAAGCCGGCCATGCGGCCCTTCAGCGCGGCGACAATGCCCTCGCCCGTGAGGCCGGCGCCCTCCCGGCCGCGCACCACCACGGCGGTCACCGCTTCGCCGAAGTCCGGGTGCGGCAGGCCGATCACGGCGGATTCGGCCACGCCGGGCAGGGCGTCGATGGCCTCCTCGATCTCCTTCGGGTAGACGTTCAGCCCGCCGCTGATGATGAGGTCCTTGTCGCGGCCGATGATGGCAAGGTAACCCTCTGAGTCGAAGCGGCCCATGTCGCCGGTGCGGAAGAAGCCGTCCGGCGTGAATTCCTCCCGCGTCTTCTCCGGCATCTGCCAGTAGCCGGCGAAGACATTGTCGCCGCGCACCTGGATGTGGCCGATTTCGCCAGCCGGCAGGGGCGCGTCGTCATCCCCCACCACGCGCACGTCCGTGCCCGGCAGGGGGAAGCCGACCGTGCCGCCGCGCCGCTCGCCCTCGAGCGGGTTGGAGGTGAACATGCCGCCCTCGGTCATGCCGTAGCGCTCGAGGAGGGTCTGGCCGGTGCGTTCGCGGAACGCACTGAAAGTCTCCGGCAGCAGCGGCGCCGAGCCGGAGATGAACAGGCGCATGTGGGCGACGGCTTCGCGCGTCAGGCCCTTTTCCTGCAGCAGCCGCACGTAATAGGTCGGCACGCCCATGAACACCGTCGCCTCCTGCATCAGCCGCAACGCGCGCGATGCATCGAACTTCGGCTCGAACAGCATCGGACTGCCGTTGAGCAACGCGCAGTGCGTGGCGACGAAGAGGCCGTGCACGTGAAAAGTCGGCAGCATGTGCAGCAGCACGTCGCCGGGGCGGAAGCCCCAGTATTTGTGCAGCACCAGCCCGTTGGCGGCCAGGTTGCGGTGGGTGAGCATCGCCCCCTTCGAGCGGCCGGTGGTGCCGGAGGTGTAGACGATCGAAGCCAGGTCGCCGTCGGCGCGTTCGACGGTGGCGAACGTCTCGGGCATCTGCACCGCGGCGGCAGCCAGGCTGCCCTCGCCGCGCGCGCCGAGGTCATGTACCAGCGGCAGGCGGCTGGCCCAGGCCAGTTCCTGCGCCTCCTCCAGCCGCTCGGGCGCGCAGACGAACAGGCCGGGCCGGGCATCGTCGAGGAAGAAGGCGACCTCGCTGCGCGTATAGGCGGGATTCAGCGGCAGGAAGACGCAGCCGGCGCGCAGGCAGCCGAGGTAGAGGAAGAGCGCCTCGGCGGATTTCTCCACCTGCGCGGCGACGCGGTCGCCCGGCGCGAGTCCGGCCTCGGCGAGCAGTGCGCCGTATCGCGCGGACTGACTTTCCAGTTCGGCGTAGCTCAGGCGCCGGCCGTCGGGCAGGATCAGGCAGGGCGCCTCGCCCTCGGCCGGGAAGCGCGAGGCCAGCAGGCCGTACAGGTTCATGCCTTGGCCAGCCGGCGGATGGCGGCCGTGGCGGCGATGCGGTCCTCGCCGACGAAGGCTTCGACGTTCTGCTCGATCTCGTCGGGGTCGTACAGGTAGTTCACCATCAGGCCGCAGGACTGCCTGAAGCCCTTGGCCGAGGCATCCGCCAGGAAATCGATGCGCTCGATGCGGGCGCCGTTGCCGAGGTGGAAGCGCGCCACCGGGTCGAAGGGACGGCCGTTCTGGCGGACGGCGTAGAGGTAGCGGGCGGCGAGGGCCTCGAGCGGATCGCGCAGGCGGCGCGCCAGGGCCTTGTCCTGCGCCCAGCCGCCCGACTGCAGCTGGGCCAGCGTGAAGCCGAGCCCCTCGAGGGCTTCCGGCGTGCGCTTCAGCCAGGCGCAGAACTGCGGCAGCGGCGACAGCGTGGCGAAGGTCTTCAGCTGCGGGAAGTCGCGCTTCAGGTCGTCGATGACGCGCTTCAGCAGGAAGTTGCCGAAGGTGACGCCGCGCAGGCCGGCCTGGGTATTGGAGATCGAGTAGAAGATCGCCGTGTCGGCGCGATCGGCCTCCAGCACCGGGGCGTGCTCGTCGAGCAGCGCCTGGATGTTGCCGGAAAGCTCTTTCGTCAGCGCCACCTCGACGAAGATCAGTGGTTCGGCCGGCATGCGCGGGTGGAAGAAGGCGTACAGGCGGCGGTCGGAACCGAGGCGGTTCCTCAGGTCGCTCCAGGAGCGGATCTCGTGCACCGCCTCGTACTGGATCAGCTTTTCCAGCAGCGAGGCGGGAGAGTTCCAGGTGATGCGCTGCAATTCGAGGAAGCCGACGTCGAACCAGGCGGTCAGGCGCGACTCCAGCTCGCGGTCGAGCACCGCCAGCTCCTCGTCCTTCTCCAGAAAACGCAGCAGGTCGGCGCGCAGGTCGACGAGGAATTTCACGCCCTGCGGCAGGGCGTTGAATTGGGTCAGGATGCGGATGCGCGAGGAGCGCAGGGCGGCGCGCAGGTCGGCCTCGGCGTCCCACTGGCCGGGCGTGCCGGCCGCCGCCTGGTAGGCACGGTGCGCGGCGTCCACCTTCGCCGGCTCGGGGCCGAAGTCGAGGGCGATGCGCCGCAGGAACTCGTGGCGGCCGGCGTCGTCGAGGCCGAGGTAGGTCTCGCCCAGCTTCGCCGCCCGGCCGCGCGCGGCGACCTCGCCGCCTGTGCCGGCGGCGCATTCCTGCAGTTGCCGGCGCAATTGCGCCAGCAGCTTCGGCGTCATGGGCTGGCGTCCGGGCTTGCCGCCGACCAGGGATTTGACGCGCCTGAGAATGCCTTCCATGTGCCGCCTCCTATTTGCCGCGGAACAGCGGCGCGCGCTTCTCGAAGAAAGCGGAAAGTCCTTCGCGGTAGTCCTCGCTGTCGAGGAAGGCGAAGCTGGCCTTCTGCTCCTCCAAAGTCAGTCCCTGCGGCACGGCGGTGAGGCGGCGCACCAGCTTCTTGTGCATGCGCGCGGCGAGCGGCGCGCCGGCGGCAATGCGGCGTGCCGCGGCGTAGGCCTCCTCCGCCACTGCGTCGTCGGATACGACGCGAGTG
>JADFDL010000327.1 GCA_018262875.1 Rhodocyclaceae bacterium
CGGAAATCCTCAGCAAGCCGGGCCGGCTGACCGAGATCGAGTTCGAGATCATCAAGAACCACGCCCGCAGCGGCTACGACATTTTGAAGGGCGTGGAATTTCCCTGGCCGCTGCCCGAGGTCATTCTGCAGCACCACGAGCGCCTGGACGGCAGCGGCTATCCGCAGCACCTGAAGGGCGACGAGATCATCCGGGAAGCACGCATCATGGCGGTTGCCGACGTGGTGGAATCGATGGCCTCCCACCGCCCCTACCGGCCGGCGCTGGGCATTGAAAAGGCACTGGAGGAAATTGAACGGAACAGCGGCAAATACTACGATCCGCCGGTGGCCGACGCCTGCCTGCGCCTGTTCCGCGAGAAGGGGTACGAGCTGCCGAAGTAAGCTAGGGCCTGTTGGCATTCATTTGGTCGGATCAAATGAATGTCAGCAGGCCCTAGGTGCTCATCCAGGAAAAGTCAGTCGCCGCAGGACGGCGTCAGACCTTGTCGGATACCTTCTGGGCCGTGCCGTTGTCGGCGCTGGTGGTCGATCCGCCGACGACACCGTAGGCCTGCATAAGACGCACGACCTGCAGCATCAGCTCCACGTTCTGGTTGCCCGCGACAGCCAATGGGGAGGCCGAGGCTGAACCGGCGGAATGGGCCAGGGCCCGAGCCTCCTTGATGCTGACCCTGCCGTCGCCATTGACATCCGCCTTGTCGAAGTTGCCGACGATGTTCGATATCTGGCCGGTCAGCTCCTCCTTGGTGAAGCCGGAGTCGGCGAACGGCGGCGGCAGGCCGCCCTCGCCGTGCATGCGCATGCGCATGAAGTGGTCGTCGAGCTTTTCGGCAAGCTGGTTGATCGAGCCGGAAAATTCGCCCTTGGTGAGCTTGCCGTCGCCGTCGGCATCGAGTTTCGAGAAAAGCTTGTCGGCGCTGCCGGTGGCGTCCGCCTTGATCTTGTCGAAAGCCGTCTGCAGTCCGGCGCCGTCGATCTCGCCCCGGCCCAGCTCGTCGAGCTTGGAAAACAGCTTGTCCGCCGCCTGCTGAGGCTGCGCTGTCTCAGGCGTACTGAACGCCCTTACGGCCTGAAACACCGTGGATATGAGTCCGATAATCGCGCCTATGGCCATGGTTCCGCTCTCCTGCCTGTCCGCGCCCGATTGAGCGCGTGCACGGAGGTCTTTGCAAGATCCCGGCCAGGGGTGGCGGCCTGTTGATTTTCAATGAAAAACGGTGCGAGCGGGGCGGACGCCCTGCAAGGCTTGCCGCCCCGCCGGAAAAGCAGACGGCAGGAATTGCCGCCTCTTCCCGTAGGTCTGGCTGAAGGCCGACCTACGCGTACTCCAGCAGCAGGTCCTTGGCGTTCACCACCTCGCCCGGCTTGACGTGGATGGCGGCGACCACGCCGTCGCACTCGGCGGCGAGCATCGACTCCATCTTCATCGCCTCGATCGATACCAGCGGATCGCCCTTCGCCACTTTCTGCCCCGGCTGCACGGCGACGGTGACCACCGTACCGGGCATCGGTGCGCCGACATGTTTCGGATTGCCCTCCTCGGCACGCGGGTGGCGCTTCAGCGCCGCCATGCCGGCCTTGACGATGCGCGCCGTGCGCGGCTGGCCGTTCAGCTCGAAGGCCACCTTGACGTGTCCCTCCTCGTCCGGCCCGCTCAGGCCCTGCTGGCTGACGATGAGGGTCTTGCCGCGGTCGATCTCTACGGCGATCTCCTCGCGCTCGCGCAGGCCGTAGAAGAAGGCCGGCGTCGGCAGCAAGGAGACATCGCCGTAGTGGCTGCGATGCGCGGCGTAATCCTTGAACACCTTCGGATACATCAGGTAGGAGGCGAGATCGGTGTCGCTCACCTTGCGGCCGACCGCCGCTTCCGCCTCGGCGCGCTTCGCCTCCAGGTCCACCGCCGGCAGGAAGTCGCCGGCGCGGCCGGGCAGCGGCTTCTCGCCGCGCAGCACCTTCTTCTGCAAGTCGGCGGGGAAGCCGTCGGGCGGGAAACCCAGCTCGCCCTTCATGAGCGAGACGACGGATTCGGGGAAGGCGACCTCGCGCTTGGGGTCCTTCACCTGTTCCGGCGTCAGATCGTTGGCGACCATGAACAGCGCCATGTCGCCCACCACCTTGGAGGTCGGCGTCACCTTGACGATGTCGCCGAAGAGGAGATTCACCTCGGCGTAGGCCTTCGACACCTCGGCCCAGCGGTGCGCCAGGCCCATGGCGCGGGCCTGCTCGCGCAGGTTGGTGTACTGGCCGCCCGGCATCTCGTGGCGGTAGACGTCGGCGGTGCCGGAGCGGATGTCCGCCTCGAAAGGCGCGTAGCTGCGGCGCACGCCCTCCCAGTAGAGCGAAATCGCCTGCATGGCGTCGAGGTCGACGCCGGGATCGCGCGACGAGCCTTGCAGCGCCGTCGCGATGGAACCGAGGTTGGGCTGCGAGGTGAGGCCGCTCATGCTGTCGAGCGCGCCATCGACGGCATCGCAGCCGGC
>JADFDL010000328.1 GCA_018262875.1 Rhodocyclaceae bacterium
GCCGGAGGACTACATCGCGGCGCAGATGAAAGCCATCGTCGGCATCGAGATTCCGATCGATCGCATCGAGGGCAAGTGGAAGTTGAGCCAGAACCGCCCGGAGGCGGACCGCGTCGGCGTCCGCGCCGGACTGGGCGACCCCGAAGACCCCGATAAGAATGAGGCCATGGCGCAACTGATGGCGGGGCGCAGCGATTCGCATTGACGATCCCTGACGGCTACCGCAAGATTTCCTTCCCCCAACAGAGAACGAAAGGAGCGCGTCATGCAAAGAACAACACTATGGCTGGCTGCGGTCGGCGCGATGGGCGTCGTGGCGGGTTGCGCAACCCTGCAGCCGAACCCCAAGGAAATGACCTTCTTCGTCACCAGCGCCAACCCGGGCAAGGGCGGCGACCTGGGCGGCCTCGAAGGCGCCGACAAGCACTGCCAGTCGCTGGCGCAGGCGGCGGGCGCCGGCCATCGCACCTGGCGCGCCTACCTCAGCACCCAGGCCTCGGCGCTGGCCGGCACCGACTACGTCAACGCCCGCGACCGCATCGGCAGCGGCCCCTGGCAGAACTTCATGGGCGAAGTCGTCGCGCGCAGCGTCGACGACCTGCACTCGGCCAACAGCAACCTGACCAAGCAGACGGCCCTCGACGAAAAGGGCCAGATGGTGAACGGCCGCACCGAGAAGCCCAACAAGCACGACATCCTCACCGGCTCGCGTCCCGACGGCACCGCCTTCCCCGGCAAGCCCTTCCCCGACATGACCTGCGGCAACTGGACCAAGGGCGGCGACGACGGCGCCGCCATGACCGGCCACCACGATCGCGTCGGCCCCCTCGACGCCTCCTGGGCCGTCTCCTGGAACTCCGCCCACCCCACGCTCGGCTGCAGCATGGAGAAAATCCGGCCGACGGGCGGGGACGGGTTGTTCTTCTGCTTCGCGGCGAAATAAAGACACGCGGCCCGGCACCGCCCGAGGCGGGCCGGGCCGAAAAACGGAAGTGAGGACGACCTCACCTCTCCAGTTCATTCGGGGACGGCCCCGCTTTGCGAGGAGCGTTTTATGGACTGGATCATCCTTGTCGTCGCCGGAGTGCTTGAGGTCGGCTGGGCGATCGGGCTCAAGTACACCGCGGGCCTGGCGCGACTGTGGCCCACCGTCTGGACCGTTCTGGCCATGATCCTCAGTGTCGGCCTGCTCGGCATCGCCATGAAATCGCTCCCGGTCGGGACGGCGTATGCGGTCTGGGTCGGCATCGGCGCCATCGGCACCGCCGTCATGGGCATTGTCCTGTTCGACGAGCCGGCCAACCTTCTTCGATTGCTGAGCCTCCTGCTGATTTTCGCCGGCATCGTCGGCCTGAAGCTGTCGATGCCGTAGCAGCGGTTCCGAGCGGCAGAACATCTTCGCCGTCCGACGGAGACTGACTTTCCCCGAGCGCCGGTGCAGCGGCGCTTCCGTTGCTGCCGCACGCCCGCCTGCGCCGGAACGACCGGACCGGATTGCAATACGGAAAAATCAGTCCCCGTAGAGCGGCGTTATGTTTTTGGGGAGAGCTTTCGGACAGGAGCGGAACTACGGCCAGGCGATGATCACCGTCACATAATCGGCCGAAGCGGACGTTTGCACCAATCTGACAGAATGATTTTTTCCGAACAAGGCAGCCCACAGCGTTATCTACCTGAACGTGAAGCATCGAGGCGGATCGTTGGCAAGTATCCACTTTCGGAGCAAAATAGTTTCGTCATGCCTCTGGATTCCGACACCGTTCAAATCGCTACTCATCTCGTTGCTGCATTGATTGCGGGCGGCGTCATCGGGCTTGAGAGGAGCTATCACGGCCGCCCTGCCGGCTTCCGCACTCATGCGCTCGTCTGCCTCGCCTCAAGCCTCCTCATGTTAGTTACGTTGTACCAAGGGAAATGGCTCCCGGGCATCCCTATCGAGGCGGTGCGCACCGACCCCACTCGCATGGCCCAGGGCATCATGACAGGCATCGGTTTTCTGGGCGCCGGCGTGATCTTCAAGGAAGGCCTGTCCGTTCGCGGGCTAACGACGGCGGCTTCGATCTGGATCACGGCGGCGATAGGGATTCTCATGGGCGTCGGCTTCTATTTGCCGGCGCTACTGGCAACCCTCCTCACGCTCGCAACGCTTTCATTCTTTCGGTGGATCGAGGACAGGATTCCCTCCCACTTTTATGCCCACCACTTCGTCCGCTTCGACCGCGATAGCGTCATGCCGGAGCAGGAACTGAAAGGATATCTGGCAAATCTCGGTTTTACAGTTGCCAATATGAGCCATCGTCTTTCTGACGATGGGGTTTATTTCGAATATCGCATGGTGATTCGGACTACCAATCCCAGAAACCTGTCCGAGCTTGCGGTGGCGCTGCGCGAATTGAAGACTGTGCGGGCTTTTCGTATTT
>JADFDL010000329.1 GCA_018262875.1 Rhodocyclaceae bacterium
TGCGCAGATCCCACTCGACGCCGGAGCCGCGCAGCATGGGGCCGGTGAAGCCGAGAGCCAGCGCGCGCTCGGGCGAGACGACGCCGACGCCGACGGTGCGCTGCTTCCAGATGCGGTTGTCGGTGAGCAGGGTCTCGTACTCGTCGACACAGGTCGGGAAGCGATTGGTGAAGTCCTCGAGGAAGTCGAGCAGCGAACCCTGGCGGGCCTCGTTCAGCCGCCGCACCGTCTCGGCGTTCTTGAACTTGTTCTCGACATACTGCGGCATGCGGTCGGGCAGGTCGCGATAGACGCCGCCGGGACGATAATAGGCCGCATGCAGGCGGGCGCCGGAGACGGCCTCGTACACATCCATCAGGTCTTCGCGCTCGCGGAAGGTATACAGCACCATGGTCATGGCGCCGATGTCGAGGGCGTGGGTGCCGATGTTGAGCAGGTGGTTGAGGATGCGCGTCACCTCGTCCATCATGACGCGGATGTACTGGGCGCGCAGCGGCACCTCGACGCCGAGCAGCTTCTCCACCGCCATGACATAGGCGTGCTCGTTGCACATCATGGAAACGTAATCGAGACGATCGAGGTAGGGAACGTTCTGCAGCCAGGTGCGGGTCTCGGCCAGCTTCTCGGTACCGCGGTGCAGCAGGCCGATGTGCGGGTCGGCGCGAACGATCACCTCGCCGTCCAGTTCCAGCACCAGGCGCAGCACGCCGTGGGCGGCCGGGTGCTGCGGGCCGAAATTGATCGTATAGTTTCTGATCTCAGCCATGGCCGACGTCTCCATAGCTGTCTTCGCGGATGATGCGCGGCGTGACTTCGCGCGGCTCGATGCTCACCGGCTGGTAGACGACGCGGCGCTGCTCGGGGTCGTAGCGCATTTCGAGGTGGCCGGAGATCGGGAAATCCTTGCGGAAGGGATGGCCGACGAAGCCGTAGTCGGTGAGGATGCGGCGCAGGTCGGGATGGCCCTCGAAATGGATGCCGAAAAGGTCGAAGGCCTCGCGCTCGTACCAGTTGGCGCTGTTCCACAGGCCGACCACCGAGGGCAGCACCGGAAACCCGTCGTCCGGCGCGAAGACGCGCAGGCGCAGGCGCCAGTTCTTCGAGACCGAGCTCACGTGGCACACCGCGGCGAAGCACGGGCCCTCCCAGACGCCATCGCCATAAGCAGAGTAGTCAACGCCGGTCAGGTCGATCAGTTGCTCGAAGCGCAGGTCGGGATGGTCGCGCAAGATGCGCGCCGTCTCGAAGTAGTGCGTTGCGGCCACTTCGAGGGTGACTTCGCCGATGACCGTCTTCAGGCTGACAATGCTGTCGCAGAGGACGTTCTGCAGATTCTGGCAAAGGGCTTCCAGCTTGGCGCTCATGTTATCGGCGGACGGTGGTTTCAGCGGGCAATGGTGGAGGTGCGCTTGATCTTGTTCTGCAACTGGATGAGTCCGTAGAGCAGCGCTTCCGCCGTCGGCGGACAGCCCGGCACGTACACATCCACCGGCACGATACGGTCGCAGCCGCGCACGACGGAATAGGAATAATGGTAGTAGCCGCCGCCGTTGGCGCAGGAGCCCATCGACACCACCCAGCGCGGCTCGGCCATCTGGTCATACACCTTGCGCAGGGCCGGCGCCATCTTGTTGGTGAGCGTACCGGCAACGATCATCACGTCGGACTGGCGCGGGCTGGGGCGGAAGACGATGCCGAAGCGGTCGAGGTCGTAGCGCGAGCAGCCGGCATGGATCATCTCGACGGCGCAGCAGGCCAGGCCGAAGGTCATCGGCCACATCGAGCCGGTGCGCGTCCAGTTGATGACGGTGTCGAGGCTGGTGGTGACGAAGCCTTTTTCGAGAACGCCTTCGATGCTCATGCTCTGCTTATTCCCAGTCAAGGGCGCCCTTGGCCCAAGCGTAAACGTAGCCAATGGCGAGGATGCCGATGAAGATCATCATCTCGAAGAAGCCGAACAGCCGCATGGTGTCGGAGGCGACGATGTCCTTGAAGATCACCGCCCAGGGAAAGAGGAAGGCGATTTCCAGGTCGAACAGGATGAAGATGATGGCGATCAGGTAGAAGCGCACGTCGAACTTCATGCGCGCATCTTCGAAGGCCTCGAAGCCGCATTCGAAGGGGGAAAGCTTTTCGCTGTCTGGACGGTTCGGGGCGACGAGCCAGCCAAGGAGGATGGGGGCACACCCGAAGGCCAGGCCGACGAGTATGAAAACGAGAACAGGAAAGTAGTTTTCCAACATAGTCTGCGCGGAAGGTCTTTCCAACCACTCCGCCGAGCCCTTCGCGTTCCTGCTGCAAATCAAGCCTGCCAGGCCTTAGCACAAGGCAGACATCGGAAAATTTAGTTCCGGCATAACGCCGGATCATGCTGGCATTAGCCTTCTCTGAAACTGTGTTTTCTGGTG
>JADFDL010000330.1 GCA_018262875.1 Rhodocyclaceae bacterium
GAAGCTGAAGAAGGCCGTCGATTGCGCACCGATCGACTACCCAAAACCGGACGGCGTCACCACCTTCGACCGGCTCTCCTCGGTGTTCCTGTCGAACACCAACCACGAGGAAAACCAGCCCTGCCACCTGCGGCTGAAGGACGAAAGCGTGCCGATCCGCACCAATCTCGCCCTCTACGACGCCCCCGAGCAGCGCTACTGCCCGGCCGGCGTGTATGAGATCGTGCGCGACGCCGACGGCACGAACCCGCGCCTGCAGATCAACGCGCAAAACTGCGTGCACTGCAAGACCTGCGACATCAAGGATCCGACGCAGAACATCACTTGGGTGGTGCCCCAAGGCGGCGAAGGCCCCGTATATCCAAATATGTAGCCGGCTTCGCCGCCTTCCAAAGACTCGCGGCGAAGGCCCGGTCTACCCCAACATGTGAGGCAGGGTGGCGCAGACCGCCGCCTCACTCAATTCAGGTTCAAGCTGCCAAGCACGCCATTCACCGCGCGCTCGAAGAGGGGCTCGTCGGCGACGATGCGGGCCATGCCGGTCCTGAACTGATAGGCCAGCGCCTCCTGCGATATCGATGTCGCCCGTGGCGAGCGCGGGTTGGTGAAGAGGTAAATGCCGCGCTGCGGGCTGACCCAGGAAAGGCGGGCACGTGCCGGCGATCCTTCGGCCTGACCGAACTCCACCCAATCGCCGCGGCCGAGTGCCGACACCTGTTGCAGATGAATGTCCCCCGCAGCCACAATCGACGGGCTGGCGCCGACCAGCGCCACCTCCTCGATCTGCACATCGTTCTCGGTGATGCGCGTGATGAACAGCTCGCCCTCCGGATTGACGCTGTATTGTGCGGCGTGGGAAGACGCAAGCGCAGACTCGACCGGCGCGGACGACTCAATCACTAGGGCTTCCCCTCCATTCAGGCCGGCCTTCACCGCCGCTGAATGCAGCGCCACCAGCTCGTCGAAGAAGCGGCCGCGCTGCTCCTGCGCCATGCCGATCACGTCGAGACCGACGTGCATGGCGCGCAGCAGGCCGGGCAGGGTGCTCACCAACTGCTTGCGCTCGTCGCTGTTGGCTTTCGGCGCGACGCTCCAGACGAGGTCGTCCATCATGGCCAATGCGCTCAGGTAGGCGTGGTGCTCCTCGCCGTGCCGGAGATAGAGCTCCTTCAAGACGTGCTGCCAGTGGTCGAGCAGGAAGCGTTGCACGCCTTGCGGCACGCTGGACGAGAGGCGGCGCGACACCGCCTCGCTCGCGACGACCCAGGCGATCTCTTCGGTCTCGCGCTTGCGCATGAGTTCCGCCGAGCGCTCGGCGATCCCCTCGGCCATGGCGTCCCGCTCGACGATGACGGCGTTCAGCAGGTTGAGCGCATCCGTGAAAATCTGCACGTCCCGCTCGAACTCATTCTGGATCCGCTCGGCAATGAAGGCGATTTCTTGGTAGAGCGGATCGTCCTGGTCGACTGACTCGCCCCAGGCAACGGCGGCCTGCGAGATGCCGTCGAGCAGCCGGCGCGCCGGATGCGCCCTGCTGGAGAAGAAGGACTTGTCGAGCATCGCCACCTTCAGCACGGGGATCTGCAGGCGTCCCACCAGCGCCTTGATGGCATCCGGAATCTTCGCATCGTCGAAGATGAAGTCGAACAGCATGGCGACAATGTCGATGGTGATGGCGTCGAGCTGGCCGACGCCCTGCGCCTGACCGTTTGCCTTGACCTGGTGCAGGATGTTCACCGTGCCGAGCGCCTGACCCAGGTCGGGCAGGCCGTCGACATGGCCCTTCTCCGCCATCAGCGTGTCGAGGCGCTGCATCTCCGTCAGGGAATCGATGAAGCCGTTCTGGACGATGGCCGCCTGGGATGCCCCGCCCGCAGGCAGCGTGCTGCCGGGAGTCGGCGTCAGGGCCGGCGCGGCGAAGCCCTGTGGCAAACCGGACGCGCCGGACATGCCCGCCGACTGTGCCTGCACCAGTTGCTGCAGAGCGGCGAACAGGTCGCCGCCGGCGACTGGCTCGCGCGGCGCCGCTGCCGCGGGCGCCTCCTGTTTTGCCGCCGGCCTGGCAACCGACGGGGAATTCACCGGCTTGCGGAAAGAGGAGCGCAGGTCGGGCAGGACGTTCCAGCGCACCATCTCGCTGTTGAGGTCGGCATAGACGGCATGCAGCGCCGTGGAGACGTGCTGTTCGATCTGCTTGAGCAGCACCAGCTTGAGCCTGACGCCGCCTTCGATCTCGTCGCAGGCGCGCTTCAGCGCGTCGCACACCGCCTGCGGGCTGATGGGATTTTCCTCCTCCGTCAGCTCGCTCTTGCCGAGCAGCATGGCGACGCGCTCGCCGAGGAGCGAGAGCTCATCCTCGTTCTGCTCGCGCAGGCGGCCGGCCAGCTCCTGCATGGCAATGCTT
>JADFDL010000331.1 GCA_018262875.1 Rhodocyclaceae bacterium
CCTGGAGCTCAGCCTGAGCGGGCGCAACCTGTTCGATCCCGGCCACCCCGAGTTCGTCAATCCTTCCGGGCCGCGCAGCAGCGAGGAGCCGCGCAGCATCTTCGGGGCGGCGACATGGCGTTTCTGATGCGGCATGGGATAGCCCGTTTCTGGTGCGCCCTCCTGCTGGGCATGGCGCTGTCTCCGGCGCATGCCGGCTCGACCGAGTACGAGCTCAAGGCGGCCTACGTCTACCAGATCGCTAAGTTCGTCGAGTGGCCGCCATCCAGTGCTCCGCTGCGGCTGTGCGTGATCGGCGGCAATCCGTTCGGCGCCGCGCTGGAGAGCATACGCGGCAAGCCGGTCGATGAGCGGAAAATGGAAATCAGGCTGCTCGACATGGGGGCGGATATCCGCGAGTGCGCCATGCTGTTCGTCGCCGCCCCGGCGGAGCGCCATCTCGAACGCATCGTGGCGCTTTCGCGCGGAGCCGGCATGCTGACGCTAGGCGACACGGACGGTTTCGCCCAGCGCGGCATCATGGTCAATTTCTTCCCGGAACAGGGCAAGCTGCGCTTCGAAATCAACCTGGAGATGGCGCGCCAGGGTGGCGTGAAAATCAGCTCCAAGCTGCTGTCGCTCGCCCGCATCGTCGAATCCAATGCCGGGCGACAGCCGTGAGCCTGCTCACCGATCTTCCCCTCAAGCGCAAGCTGATGCTGATCGGCATCATCAGCAACGGCGTGGCGGTGGTGGTGCTCAGCCTGGCACTGGGCATTGGGGAATGGGCGAATTTCCGCAGCCGGGCCGCCACCGCGCTGGCGCTGCACGCTGGCGTGATCGCCGACAATGCCGCACCCGCGCTGATGTTCTCCGACGAGAAGGCCGCGCGCGAGGTGCTGGCGCGGATCGGCATCGAGCGTACTATCGTTTATGCCGCCTTGCAGGGAAAAAACGGCGCCATGCTGGCGCAATTCCAGCACGCCGGGCAGCGCAAATTGCCGCCGTCCTTGCCGGCGCCGGACGAACCGCTATTTTTCGCCGACCAACTGATCTATGCCAAGCATGTCGAACATGCCGGGGAAAGGGTGGGCATCCTCTACCTGCAATCGGACTTGCGCGAAGTGTATTGGGAATTCATGCGCAAGCTGGCCTTGATCGCCGGGGCGATGACGGTCTCCCTGGCGTTCGCGGTTTTCCTCTTTTCCCGCCTGCAAAAAGCCATCAGCGATCCCATCCACGACCTGGTCGGGGCGATGACGCATGTCACCCAGCACAACGATTATGCCGTGCAGGCGCCGGTGTCGGGACGCGACGAATTCGGCAAGCTGGCGCAGGGATTCAACGCCATGCTGAACGCCATCCGCGAGAGGGAGGCGGCGCTGGCCGATTACCGCGCCGGGTTGGAGGAAGCGGTGCGCCAACGCACCGAGGAGCTGCGGCAGCTCAATCAGTCGCTGGAACAGCGGGTGCGGGAAGAAGTCGGCAAGAACCGCGAAAAGGATCACCTGTTGATCCAGCAGTCGCGCCTCGCGGCGATCGGCGAGATGATCGGCAACATCGCCCACCAGTGGCGCCAGCCGATCAACGCCCTGACGCTGCTGCTGGCCAACATCAAGGATGCCTACGAATTCAACGAGCTGGATCAGGACTACCTCGACAAGACGGTGAAGAAGGGGCAGACCATCATCCAGCGCATGTCGACCACCATCGACGACTTCCGCAACTTCTTCAAGCCCAACAAGGAAAAGACCCGCTTCAGCGTCAACGAGGCGGTGGCGGATGCCTTGAGCATTCTGGAGGCAGCCTTCAAAAACGGCAACATTACCGTGGCCCTGGATGCGGCGGAAGAAGTCACGGCCTACGGCTACCGCAACGAATATTCCCAGGTGCTGCTCAACCTGCTGAGCAACGCCAAGGAGGCGATCCAGGAGCGCAATGCGCTCGGCGGGGAGATTCATGTCTCCGTATCCGTCAACAATGGCCATGCCGAGGTGACGGTCGAGGACAATGCCGGCGGCATACCCGCCGATATCCTGCCGCGGATATTCGATCCCTATTTCACCACCAAGGAAAAAGGCACCGGCATCGGCCTGTACATGTCGAAAATGATCATCGAACACAGCATGGACGGCACCATAGCCGTGGATAACGGCCCGGGTGGCGCCTGTTTTGCCGTGACTACCCCTTCCTGACGCATACACCGCCGGGGCCCTTGCGCGAAGCGGCGAGGGCGGTTAATCTGCTTGTCGCCAAGCAAGCCGGGCCCGGTGCGAACCCGCCGCGCCGGCAGCCGGCATGGCGTTCGCAGAACAATAATTACCCGGACCATGCAGAAGATATTCAGCGCTTTTCTCCGCAGGTTTACTTTCCAGCGCCAACTCGGCGTCGCG
>JADFDL010000332.1 GCA_018262875.1 Rhodocyclaceae bacterium
CTCTTTTCTCCATTTGACCTGTGGCTGGCCGACGCTCGACCCCTCGATTTCATGCGGGTTTCAGGCCGATGGTTGTGGGGCAACTGCACTGACCAGAAACATCACAAACCCGTTTTACGCGTCAAACTCATCAAACAGCGCGTGCTGCTCGTCCCAGTCCGTCGGCAGCAAATTGTTCTTCAGCCAGATCAAACTCAAGGTCTTCGGCTGATCTCCATCGAGGATGCCTCGCACCACCGCCGGCGAGAGCAATGCCAGTCGCAGCAACTCATTGACGGTACTCTGATTGAGTCCCTCCTGGCGCGCAATGTCCGATCCACTCTTGACGATGCCCTCGTCGATGAGCCGCTGCCAGTGAAACGCTTTCGACAGCGCCGTCAGGATCGGCGCGTCGTGCTCCGGCATTTTGTCTCCGGCCGCCGCCGGGATCACCACCTTACGTCCGCCGTGCCGCTTGATGCGCACCGGAATGAAGGTCGTCAACTTCGCGCCCTGCCGATTGACCGCCACGCCCGTCTGGATGATCCGTGTCATGCCATTGCCTCCTGCTGTTCCATTTCCAGTAATTCCGCCCCAATCGTGCCCGGCCGCATCTCGCCGGCCAGGGCGTGCCAACCAGACTCCCGCCAAGTGATCTCAATGCCCTCCTCCCGGAGCGTTACGCGATCCACCAGTAACTGGACGATGCGCAAGCGTTCGGCAGGGAACAATTGCGCCCAGACTTGACACATCTGCCGCAATGGCAACACCACCTCCGGCTCGGTCAATCCCGGATATTTCTCCCGGGCCACGTCCCACACCAACTGCACCATCTCCGGCGACATCAGCGCGGCGTGGATTTGTGCCAGCACCATCTGCTCGATGGGTGCCGCCGGCACCCGGCCTGCCGGGCTGGCGTCAGCACCGAAGCGCACCTTGCGGTTGGGCACGTAGTAGCGATAGCGTTTGCCATTCGGCTTCTTCGTGAAGGCCGGCTGATACTTCTCGCCATCAGCGGTGTAGAACAGGCCGAGTAGCAAGGCCTCCGGCTGTCGCCGCTGCCAGGTCTCCGAAGTGCGCTGGCGATTGTTCTGCTCGAGGATGGCGTGGGCGGCATCCCACAATCCCTGATCGATGATCGGTTCGTGCGTACCCAGATAGAACTGCCCTTTGTGGGGAATCTCACCCCGATAGACGCGGTTGTGCAGCAGCTTGTAGAGCATCTGCTTGCTGAAAGGCTTGCCCTGCTTATTCGTTTTGCCGTCGGCAGCCAGTTGCCGCACCAGATCTGTGGTCGACCGGCAGGCCACGAAATCGGTGAAGATGCGTTTGACCAAGTCGGCCTCGATATCGAGCACGACCAGCCGCCGATCATCAACCCGGTAGCCCAGTGGCGGATGACCGCCCATCCACATTCCCTTGGCTTTCGATGCCGCGATCTTGTCGCGGATGCGCTCGCCGGTGACTTCGCGCTCGAACTGGGCGAAGGACAGCAGAATGTTCAGCATCAACCGACCCATCGACGTCGTGGTGTTGAACTGCTGCGTGACCGACACAAAGGAGACGCCGTGGCGCTCGAACACTTCGATCAGCCGCGAGAAGTCGCCGAGACTGCGCGTCAGGCGATCAATCTTGTACACCACTACGATATCGATCTTGCCGGCCTCAATATCGGTCATCAACCGTTTCAGCCCGGGCCGATCCATATTGCCGCCGGTGAAGCCGGGATCGATGTAGTCATCGGATACCGGAATCCAACCCTCGGCACGCTGGCTGGCAATGTAGGCCAGTCCTGCCTCCTTCTGTGCATCGAGGGAATTGAAGGATTGATCAAGACGCTCGTCGCTGGACACCCGGCAATAGACGGCGCAGCGCTTCTGGACAGTGATATTCATTTGCGCCCGGCCTTCACGCCGAAGAAGGCCGGCCCCGACCAGTGCGTGCCGGTGATGGCGCGTGCTGCCGCCGACAGACTTTTGTAGCGCGTGCCGTCCAACTCATAGAGGCCATCGGGCAAGACTGTGACGCGGTATTCGCGGCGATCCCATTCGCGGATCAACGTGGTGCCCGGCATCATGCGAATCTCCGGGCCACGGCCGATCTTGATCTTGGAATGCCGCTCGCCGCAGTCTGCCAGATGCGCCCGGATCGCTGGCGACAAACCGCCAAGGGCGATCTCCTGTAGTCGGTAGGCAAGACGTGCTTCGAGATAGCGGCGATGAACGCGCTTGGGTCGGCGCGGGAAATGTTCATCCCACAACGCCCACAGGCCATCCTGCGGGAGTTGGGCCAACGTCGCCAGTTGCGCTGCGATGGTGGGTGGTTTGCTCATCGGAGACTCCGGTTGTTGAGGGAGTTGCATGA
>JADFDL010000333.1 GCA_018262875.1 Rhodocyclaceae bacterium
CGCCGAGCTGCGCGATGTGCCTGTCGAGCTGCCACCACTTCCTGTCGGCGGCGCTATCGGCGGGGGCGGGGGCGAGCGCGCCGATGGCTTGCGAGGCCTGCTCGATGCCCTGCTGGCCGGCGGCGTACTGTTCCTGCATGAAGCCGCGGTAGGCGGCGTCGCTCGCCATGCCGGCCGCCGGCACGATGAAGCGCACCAGCAGCAGCGCCACCAGCACGCGGGCGAGCAGCGCCGGAGACTGTTTGCGTTTCAGGCATGGCCAGGCCCAGGCGAGGGCAACCAGCGTCAGCGCCAGCGACATGCCCCAGTGCACGCCAATTTCGAGCAGCAGCAGTTGCGCGCCGAAGGCGACGCTCGCCATGAGCATGAGGTCGGAGAAGCGCTCGACGAGGTCGTTGAGCGGGTCGAGCATCTGGCCGGGCGTGAGGGTGACGCCGATGCCGAGCGGCTGCACGGAGAGTTCGGTGCCCTGGACGACGGAGATCACGGCATTCAGCGCCCGCGCCGTGGCGAAGCTCGCCACCGCGCGTTTGAAGCCGGCCTGCGCCTGGACGCCGGCCAGGTCGTCGAGCGGCTTGAGCCAGGCACAGGCGACGGCGATGGCGAGCAACGCCAGCAGCAGCGTGCGCCGCAGCGCTTCGATCCTGACGGAACCTTGCTCGTCCATCCCTCCGCCCTTCCCTTTTCCGTTGCGCGTCCCGGCACTTTACCGCAGACGGCGGCGGCTATACTGCGCGCTAACTACGCAAGGACTACGGATGTCACACGGCAACTGGTACGAACGCAACGTGCTGCCCTGGCTGATCGACTTCGCCTGCGGCATGAAGTCGGTGGGCAAGCAGCGGATGAAGGTGATCCCGCAGGCGCAGGGCCGCGTGCTGGAGATCGGCATCGGCACCGGGCTCAACCTGCCCTTCTACGACACCGGCCGCGTGGTCGAACTCGTCGGCGTCGAGCCGTCGCTGCGCATGCACCGCCTGGCGCTGAAGCGCAGCCGCGCGGCGCGGCTGCCGGTGGAGATGGTCGGCATCACGGCCGAAAAGCTGCCGCTGGCGGACGCCGCCTTCGACACGGTGGTCAGCACCTACACGCTGTGCACCATCCCCGATCCCGTCGCAGCGCTGCGCGAGGTGCGCCGCGTGCTCAGGCCCGGCGGCCGGCTGCTGTTTTCCGAGCACGGCCGCGCGCCGGATGCCAATGTGCGCAAGTGGCAGGCCCGCATTCAGCCGTTCTGGAGCCCACTCGCCGGCGGCTGCCGGCTCGACCGCGACATCCCGGCCATCCTGAAGGAAGCCGGTTTCGACCCGCAGGTGCAATCGATGTACATCCCCGGCCCGCGCATCGTGTCCTACCACTACTGGGGGGAGGCGAAGGCGGTTTGATCTTCGAATCAGGCCGCGATTTCGATGTACTCGACCTTGCTGGAAGCCGGCGGAACCGACAGACCATCCTCCAGCATGCCGTCGATGTGAAATGCGATGGCTTCGCGGATGGCCGTTTCGGTTTCTTCCAGGGTGGCACCGGTCGCCACGCAACCCGGCAGATCCGGCACATAGGCGGAGAAATTGTTTTCGGTGCGTTCGATCACGATGGCGTAGCGCATGTCCTCTCCTACTTCTTCAAGCCGGCTTGCTTGAAAATGCTGTTCAGGGTGCCGGGCGCGAGATCATCGCTGGGTTTGCCTGCCACTGTGACCCTGCCGGGCTTGGCTGCATGCTTGAACTGTCTATGGCTGCCCCGCGTTGCTACAAGGTACCAGCCATCGCGCTTCAACAGCTCGAGCACCCCGCTGATTTTATGGTGAAAGAATACTCCGGGTATGCGGCCCGGTAAAGTCAGTCCCTGCAGTACGGCGAGCGTTTCAGCCGCGCCGGAACACGCCGCCGAGGAATTCGCGCTTGCTCATCGGCCGCTCGAGGGCGGCCTGTTTGGGGTCTTCGAAGGCTTCCTTCGCCGGCGCCGGCGGGGCGGCGGCAGGTTCGCCCTGCAGGGCTTCGAGCGCGGCGCGGGCGACTTCGCGGGCGCCGGCCTGGTCGGAGAATTGCGCCATGGGCGAGAAGAGCGAACAGGACTGGAACTCGCCGACCTCGGGCTCGATGCTGCCGAGGAAGGCGAAATCGCCGGAGGGAAATTTGCGGAAGAGTCGCTGTCCCGGCGCCACGCTTTGCCAGGCGTCGGCGTTGCCGGGCACCAGTACCAGGTTCATGAACCAGGGCGTGATGACGATGCCGAGCCAGTGATCCTGCCAGCGGGTGAAGCCGACGGCTTCGACGGTGAGCGCGGGGTTGAGGATCGGCACGTCGGCCATCGTCCCTGA
>JADFDL010000334.1 GCA_018262875.1 Rhodocyclaceae bacterium
CTGCATTGGGGATTCCGCCCACTGGAAACTGTCCAAGTCCCGATGTACAGGGAACTTCGCCACGTGCAACTGATAGCGTAGTGAGCGCGCCTGACGATCCACGCTTTCAGCTTCGACCAAGAGTTTAAGCCAGATTTCCGGCGCTTCGGGTTTGCGGGTGCGTTCCGCCCCCATCTCCTGAAGTTCCGCCGCCATGCCGTAGAGATGCAACGCCTTGAGGCGCTGAGTCAGTTCAGCCAGCATGGCACACCTCCTCGCAGGCTGTCATAACGCGCACAGTCCGCTAGCGGCTCCTGTGTCAGCGTGAGCGCACCCGATACGCCAACGGACGCTGGTTTGGCCGGGGTAAGCAGCCGGTGCAGGTGGTTGAGGATGACCGGCGCGGATACCGCGCCCTGCTCCAGCGCCAGTTCGCACGCCACGGCCATCAAGTCGGCGCCGTATTGGCGCATCGCCAGCAGCAACTCCACGAAGGCGCGGTCGCCTTGCGGAGATTTGAGCAATCGCTCCTTCACGGCCTGGATAGCCACTGGTAAAGCCCAGTCCTGGAACGGCGCGCCATTCCTGAGTGCCCCCGGTTTCTTCTCCAGCACCGGCAAATAATGCCACGGGTCGAGAATTAACCGTTCCCGTCCGAAGTGGCGGGCATGGTCGGCGACCAGCTTGCCGTCGGCCACCACCCGGATACGACCAGCATCCGCCCGCACCGAAACGCGCTGGCCGGCATATTCCGCTGGCACGCTGTAGCGGTTTCGGTCGTAGCTCACCAAACAGGTGGAGGAAACTCGATTGGTTTGCTCGAAATAGCCGTCAAAGGGGGGCGTGATGGTGCGTAGGTGAACCTGCTCGCCGGAGAATACCTGTGCGACAGTTTGTTCCGTTTGCGTGGGGTGCGACCGGCAGGCCAGTTCTTTGCAGCGGATTTCCAGCCAGACATTCAAATCCGCCAACGTGTCGAATTTGGCAGTCGGCGTAAACAGCCATTCCCGCACATTGCCGACCTGGTTCTCGATCTGCCCTTTCTCCCAACCGCTGGCCGGCGTGCAGGCCACCGGCTCAAACAAGTAATGGCTGGCCAATGCCAGGAAGCGCCGGTTGAAGCGGCGTTCCTTGCCGCTGAAGATCGCATCGATGATGGTTCTGGGATTATCGTAGATCATCCGGTTGGGCACGCCGCCGAAGAAGGCGAAGGCGCGGTTGTGCGCGTCGAACACCATTTCCTGAGATTCGCGCGGATAGGCGGCGAGAAACATCTGCCGACTGTGGCTTAGGCGGAAATGGGCGACCTTCACGACTTGTGGCATACCGCCGAGAATGACCTGTTCATGGCTCCAGTCGAACTGGCAGGCATCACCGGCACCAAAGACCAAAGGGACGAAAGCGTCCTTGCCAGCGCCGGGGCGCTGTGCCTTCCAGCCTTTGACGAAACGCTGCACGCTGTCGTAGGCGCCGACATAGCCTTCCCGTTGCAGGTCTTCGAACAGGCGCCGGGCGGTACGGCGTTGCGAGCGGGGGCGTTGGCTGTCCTGTTCCAGCCAATTCTCCAGCGTCGATTGGAACACGCCCAGCTTCGGTGCCGGTTGGCTCTCCCGCTGGTAAACAGGATCGGCTTCGGCCTTGAGGTATTTCTTGACGGTGTTGCGGGATAGATTGAGGTCGCGGGCAATGGCGCTGATGCTCTCGCCTTTGACCAGATGACGGCGGCGTAATTTGCCTATGGTTTCCATGCATAACACTCCAGGTTGCTCCAGCCGAAAAGGCCGGATGATTGCACAATCCGGGGTGGTCAAATTTGGACGCTGTTTACCCCGGTTTCCTGGTCAGTTTTGCACGCTGATTAACAATCAACGATGGGTAATGTACGAGAAGATCCACGACCTCTTGCGCGAGTACATTCTCAGACTTCTTGGTTTTCACGGAAACTATCTTGTCTATTCGTCAGCCAGCAATGCTCAAGCTGCGGTCTAACCCTGCGTATATGGACTCCCCCCAAATGCAAAGACCTGATCGATAATTCTGGCGAAATGGGAAACGCATGCAGTCGTATATCCGGCATCTTGAGTGGGCTCTCTATGGCCCGTGCCGACATGGAATCTGCTCACGGCGCGCCAATCGGTACAAGCGGCAGGCGTGATGCTGCCGGTAGGGTTATCGGCGTCCGTCCGTGCGGGTGCGGCCCTCTTAGCCATGATGGGCGATCAGTCTCTGTGCAAACGCGGGGACGTGGAACTCATGACGGTATTCCTCCTGTAGAGCTAAGCAGCGATGGCAAAGGCGGTGCGACTAATCTTGCGCGCTTCCCTTACCGGC
>JADFDL010000032.1 GCA_018262875.1 Rhodocyclaceae bacterium
AGTGATTACTACACCTGAAAACACCACGAATCTCCTTGCTGTGTACAGCAAGAATGGAGCGAAGCATGCTCATGCGAGAACGATTTGTCAATCGTTTTCCAGAGGGAAACGAAAAAACTTTCGCTCTGGTGTTGTGTCTCCGCCCTCTATGCAAAAACCGGCGAAGTCGTTGCGCATCGCGTCATGCGCCGCGGTCGAGCCGCGCGCCGAGTCCTTGCGCGTCAGGCAGAACGGCAGCGGTCATCGGCCGGAGAAGCCTGTCCAGAACCATTCTCCAGCCATGTCCCGGCGCCCGGAAGCAGCCGCCGGCCGCCCCGATGCGTGCGCGGCGGCCGGTGTCTCGGCAGCACGGGGTATGATTCCGCCGAGGATTCGATGAGACATTTCAGTCGACGCAACTTCTTGCTCGCCGCGTCGTCTGCGCTCGCCGTACCGCGACTGTGGGCGAAGCCGGCATTTGCCGCCGACCCCTTCACCCTTGGCGTCGCCTCGGGCGCGCCGCTGCCGGACGGCGTCGTGCTATGGACGCGGCTGGCGCCCGACCTCCTGAACGGCGGCGGTCTGCCGCCGGCGGCGATCGAGGTGCGCTGGGAAGTCGCCCGCGACGAAGGCTTCCGCGACATCGTCCGGACAGGCAAGGCGCTGGCCGAATCGCAGCAGGCGCACAGCGTGCATGTCGAGGTGGATGGCCTGGCGCCGGCCCGCTGGTACTGGTACCGCTTCATGGCCGGCGATGCCGCCAGCGCAGCCGGGCGCACGCGCACGGCGCCCGCCACCGGCGCCGCGGTCGATCGCCTGCGCTTCGCCTTTGCGTCGTGCCAGCAGTACGAGCAGGGCTTCTACGCTGCCCACCGCCACCTGGCGGCGGAGGAACTGGACCTGGTCGTCTTCCTCGGCGATTACATCTATGAATCGTCCTGGGGCCGCCGTCACGTGCGCAAGCACGAGGGTCCGGAGCCCACTACCCTCGATCAGTACCGCAACCGCTACGCCCGTTACAAGTCCGATGCCGACCTGCAGCGCAGCCATGCCGCCTTTCCCTGGCTGGTCACCTGGGACGACCACGAGGTGGACAACGACTACGCCAACGATCGCTCGGAGGATCTCGACCCGGATTTCCTCGTTCGCCGCGCCGCCGCCTACCAGGCCTACTGGGAGCACATGCCGCTGCGCCGGAGTGCCCGGCCCAACGGGCCGCACATGCGCCTATATGACCGGTACGATTTCGGCGGACTGGCGCGCTTCCATGTGCTCGACGGCCGGCAGTACCGTGACCACCAGGCCTGCCCGCGATTCGGCCGTGGCGGCAGCAATGTCGTCGACGACCTGAAATGCCTCTCCCGCCTGGAACCGCAGCGGACCCTGCTGGGGCTCGATCAGGAGAACTGGCTGCATGCCGGACTCTCCGCTTCTCAAGCGCGCTGGAACAGCGTCGCCCAGCAACTGCTCATGGCGCAGATGGATCGCAAGCCGGGGCCAGAGCGGCAATTCTGGAGCGACGGCTGGGACGGCTATCCGGCAGCGCGCGCCCGGCTGCTGCAGGCGATCGCCGAGCGCAAGCCGGCCAATCCACTGGTCATCGGCGGCGACGTGCATTTCAGTTGCGTTGCCGACCTGAAGGTGGATTTCGACGATCCCAAATCTCCCATTGTCGCCACCGAGTTCTGCGGCACCTCGATCACCTCGCAGGGGCCGGCCCAGTCGCGCCTGGACGCCCTGCGCGCCGACAATCCGCACGTGCGCTTCGCCAGCGGCGAGAAACGCGGCTACGTGGTGATGGATCTGTCGGGAAAGCGCTGCCAGGCGCAACTAAGGGTTATCGACAGTGAAAAGGAAGCGGCCGCAGCGGTGTCGACGCTGGCCACCTTCGTCGTCGAAAGCGGCCGTGCCGGGGCGAACGAAGTCTAGAGATAGGCCTGGCCGATGAACCAGGCGACGGCGGCCATGAAGGCCGAGCAGGGAATGGTGAGGACCCAGGCCCAGACGATGTTGCCGGCCAGGCCCCAGCGCACGGCGGAGAGCTTGCGCGAGGAGCCGACGCCGACGATGGCGCCGGTGATGGTATGGGTGGTGGACACCGGAATGCCGGCCAGCGAGGCGATGGTCAACGTGATCGCCCCGCCCGTCTCGGCGCAGAATCCGCCGACCGGCTTGAGCTTGGTCAGCCGCTGCCCCATGGTCTTGACGATGCGCCAGCCGCCGAACAGGGTGCCCAGGCCCATGGCCGCATAGCAGGAGAGAATCACCCAATCGGGCGGCCGGCTGGCATCGGTCGCCAGGTAGCCGCCGGAAATCATCAGCAGCCAGATGATGCCTATCGTCTTCTGCGCGTCGTTGGCGCCGTGGCCGAGGCTGTAGTAGCCGGCCGACACCAGTTGCAGGCGGCGGAACCAGCGGTCCACCTTGGAAGGTGGCGTTCGGAAAAATATCCACGACACCCCCAGCATCAGCAGTCCGCCCAGGACGAAGCCCAGCGTCGGCGAGACGATGATGAAGATCAGCGTCTTGCTGATGCCGGAAGCGATCAGGCCGCCGGTGCCGACCTTGGCCACTACGGCGCCGATCAGCCCGCCGATCAGCGCATGCGAGGAGCTGGAGGGAATGCCGTAGTACCAGGTGACGATGTTCCAGATCAGCGCCCCCATCAGCGCGCCGAAGATCACGTAGTGGTCGACGATGGCGGGGTCGACGATGCCCTTGCCGACAGTGGCGGCCACCTTGAGCTGGAAGACGAAAAGGGCGACGAAATTGAAGAAGGACGCGAACGCCACCGCATGATGCGGCTTCAGCACGCCGGTCGAGACGACGGTGGCGATGGAGTTCGCGGCATCATGAAACCCGTTCATGAAGTCGAACGCCAGGGCAAGGGCGATAAGCAGGACGAAGACCTCGAAGCTCATGGCGGACTATCCGGGTGACCTTCGCGGCCGCTCAGGAATTCTCTAGAACGATGCCTTCGATCAGATTGGCCACGTCCTCGCAACGGTCGGTAATGGCCTCCAGCAACTCATAGACGGAACGCAGCTTGATCACCTGGCGCACGTCCGGCTCGTCGCGGAACAGCTTGGCCATCGCCGAGCGCATGACATGGTCGGCCTCGGACTCGAGCCGGTCGATCTCGTGGCAAACGGCCATGATGGTGCGGGCGTTATCCATGTTGGAAAGCAGGCTCACGGCTTCCTTCACCTTCTCCGCGCAGGCAACGCAGATGTCGGCCAGCTTCCTCGCCTCCGGCGTCACGGCGCGGATGTCGTAGAGGAAGAGCGACTGGGCCGAATCCTCGATGAGGTCGAGAATGTCGTCCATGCTGGTGATGAGCTGGTGTATGTGGTCGCGATCAATGGGCGTGATAAAGGTCTTGTGCAGCATCTCGACCGCCGCATGGGTGATCTTGTCGCCATCCTTCTCGATGGTCTCGATGTTGTAGGCGCGCCGCTCGACGTCGTCGAAACAGGCCATCAACTCTGCCAGCTCGCGGCTGGCCAGCAGGATATTCTCGGCCAGTTCAACGAAGTGTTCGAAGAACTTGCCTTCCTTCGGCATGAAGCTACCAAACATGGCTTACCCTGGATATTGAGTCATGGTTTTTTCCGGTGCGACCGGTTCGATCGCGCCGCCTCACCTGCCAAATCGTGCCGATCCCGCGCGACGCGCATTCTACGCGACCCCGCAGTAGGGGTACAGGCCCGGAAATCAAAGAATGTCGAGCAGTTCGACCTCGAAAACCAGGGTCGCATTGGGCGGGATCACGCCGCCGGCCCCGCGGGCGCCGTAGCCCAGTTCAGGCGGAATGGTCAGCTTGCGCACGCCGCCGACCTGCATGCCCTGCACGCCCTCGTCCCAGCCGCGAATGACGTAGCCGGCGCCGAGCGGGAATTCGAAGGGCTCGTTGCGGTCCTTGCTCGAATCGAATTTCGTGCCATCGGTCAGCCAGCCGGTGTAATGCACCGATACCGTCTGGCCGAGTGCGGCGGCAACGCCGCTGCCGACGCTTGCGTCCTCGAAAATCAGGCCGCTGGAAGTGGTAGTCTGGCTCATGGAAAATCCTTTCGCAAAGGCGTCATTTTACCTTGCGCTTGGCGGCGAACAGTTGGTGGAATTTCGCCAGCTTGGGCGCCACGACGAACTGGCAATAGGATTGATGCGCGTTGTTGCGGTAATACCGCTGGTGGTAGTCCTCGGCCGGATAGAAGGTTCCGGCCGGCGACAGCGCCGTCACCACGGGCGCGCCAAAGACGTTCGCCGTGGCAAATTCGTCCAGCAGGGCCGCCGCCTCGGCCTGCTGCTGCGGCGAATGGAAATAGATCGCCGAGCGATACTGCGTCCCGACATCATTGCCCTGGCGGTTCAGCGTGGTCGGGTCGTGGATGGTGAAAAACACTTCGAGGATTTCCCGGTAGCCGATCCGCGCGGGATCGAAGCGCACCTGCACGACCTCGGCATGCCCGCTCTCGCCCGAGCACACCTGGCGGTAGTCCGGATCGGGGGTATGCCCGTCGGCATAACCGGAAACGACGCCTGTGACGCCCTCCAGTTCGTCGAACACCGCTTCCAGGCACCAGAAGCAGCCGCCCGCCAGCGTGGCAATTTCGCTCCCTGCAGAAGGTGTCTCAGGCAGCATGGGCCATGGGGGCGCAAACGCTGATGAAACACGGCATAAGGTTCGTGCGGCGCATCGAGCGCTCTCCCAATCCCGATTCTGAAAGCGCGATTATCCGGGTTTCAGGGCGCTTCCGCATCCCTGCGCTAAAATCGGCACATGCACGTCATCGTTCTTGGCGCCGGCCTGGCCGGCGTCACCAGCGCCTGGTATCTGAGACAGGCCGGCCACGCCGTCACCGTCATCGATAGACAGCCCGCAGCCGGACTGGAAGCCAGTTACGCCAACGGCGGACAAGTCTCGGTCAGCCATCCCGAGCCCTGGGCCAACCCCGGCGCACCCGGCCAGGTACTGCGCTGGCTGGGCCGCGAGGATGCGCCTTTGCTTTTCCGTCCGCGCCTGGACTGGCAGCAATGGTCCTGGGGGCTGCGCTTCCTGCAGGAGTGCCTGCCCGGCCGCACGCGGCGCAATACCATCGCCATTGCCCGGCTCGCTCTTTACAGCCGCGCCTGCCTGCATGCGCTGCGAGTCGAAACCGGCCTGGAATACGACCGGCTCGAGAAAGGCATTCTGCATCTGTTCTTCACGCCCCGCGAGTTCGCCCAGGCCGGACAGCGGGCGGCTCTGCTGCTAGGCTTCGGCATGCGGGCCGAAGTGCTCGACGCGCGCGGCTGCCTCGCGGCCGAGCCGGCGCTGGCGCATTGCCGGGATGCGCTTTGCGGCGGACTCTATGCGCCAGAGGATGAAACCGGCGATGCCTTGGCGTTCACGCAGAAGCTTGCCGCTCTATGCGTCCAGGCCGGCGTGGTGTTTCGCCATGGTCTGCGCATCCAGTCCCTCGACGCCGGCGCAGGCAGCATCGCCGCCGCGGTAGTCGCCGACCCGCAGGGCACAAGCGAACGTATCGGCGGCGACGCCTTTCTGCTTGCCCTGGGCAGCTACAGCACCTTGCTGGCCCGTCCGCTGGGCCTGTCTCTGCCGATCTATCCCGTCAAGGGCTACTCGGTGACCCTGCCACTGGCGGAGAATTCCGATGCGCCCCAGGTCAGCATCACGGACGAGTCGCGCCGCATCGTCTGCTCGCGCCTGGGCAACCGCCTGCGCATCGCCGGCACGGCCGAACTGGCCGGCTACGATACGAGCATCGATCCCGTCCGCTGCGGGGCCATCCTGCGCCGCGCACGACAGTTGTTTCCGCAGGTTCAGTCTGTCGGCGAGGCGGAGTACTGGGCCGGCCTGCGACCGGCCACGCCAAGCAACGTTCCCGTCATCGGCCGTAGTAGGATCGGCAAGCTCTTCTTCAACACCGGCCACGGCACGCTCGGCTGGACGCTGGCCTGCGGCTCGGGGCAGGCGGTCGCCGACATCATCGGCGGCAAAATGCCTCCGGTGGATTTTCCCTTTAGCGATCTATAATGAATAAATGAGATTCAAAATTGCCTTGATTCCGCTGTTGCTTGTCCTGGCCTCTGCGGCCGAGGGGCAGATTGTCTATTGCAAGGATATCGGGGGAGGCAAGACCCATTGCAGCGGCAACGGCGGCATGACCATACATCGCTTCGGCAATACGACGGTCGTTCCCAATGCCATGCCTGCGCAGCCCTATCCAGCCCCCACCCTGCCCAACCCGCTTCAGCAAGGCAATAACCTGACGCCCCAGAATGACCCCTATTCACAAACCGGCACACCGCACACCCTGCCGGTTCTGCCCACCCCGGCCTACCCGCAGCCGCCCGCTGCAGCAGGTGTCCCTGTCATGGTGGTACCGCCTGCCGGCTCCAGAATTTGCCACCAATTCGGCACGACGCTGGTCTGTAACTGATGCCAGGAACGAGGCGGGCTGAAACCGCCTGGCCCGCCGTCGCTGCCGTAACCCTGTGCGGCATCGTGGTCGCCATGAACATCGGCAAGCTGCCGATCGCGCTGCCTTACCTGCGCAGCGAGTTCGGCCTCTCGCTGTCGGAAGCTGGCTGGCTGGCGGCGGCTTTCAGCGCGCTTGCCATCCTTTTCGGTCTCCTGATAGGCATCATCGCCGACCGCTTCGGTGCGCTGCGCTTCTGCCTGCTCGGCCTGGCAGTAAGCGGATTTGGCGGCATGATGGGTCTGGCCGACCTGAATGGGGCTCTGCTGTTATGGTCCCGTCTCATCGAAGGTCTGGGCTTTCTGGCCGTCAGCGTCTCCGCGCCGGTGCTGGTGGCCACCGCCAGCGCCAGCGCGCAGATACGCATCACGATGGGCATCTGGAGCTGCTACATGCCGGCCGGCGCCAGCCTGTGCATCCTGCTGGCGCCGCCCTTGCTCGAACACAACGGCTGGCGCGGCCTGTGGTGGCTGGTGCTGATCCTGCTGGCGGTCTCGTTCGCCGCCGTGGCCCTGCAGCGACGGCATTTCAGCGGCGTAAGCAAGCGTCGCCACGAGGGCATGACGGATATTCGCCTTGCCCTGCATCAACCCGTTCCCTGGCTTCTCGCGCTGACCTTCGCCGCCTACGCCCTGCAATTCTTCGCCGTGGTGATCTGGCTGCCCACTTTCCTGCAGGAACAGCGCGCGCTGTCGCCGGGCATCATCGCACTCCTGAGCGCACTGGTGATCGCGGTCAACGTGCCGGGCAACCTGGCCGGCGGCGCCCTTCTGCATCACCATGTCAATCGCGGCCATCTCATCGCGATGGCCTCGCTGGTCATGGGGCTCGCCAGCCTGGGCATCTTCTCGGAGGACGTGCCGGATGTCCTGCGTTACGCCTGCTGTCTCGTCCTGACCGGCGTCGGCGGCGTGATTCCCGTC
Organism: Rhodocyclaceae bacterium; assembly: GCA_018262875.1. GTDB lineage: Bacteria > Pseudomonadota > Gammaproteobacteria > Burkholderiales > Rhodocyclaceae > Desulfobacillus. The sequence continues at coordinate 7,385 of JADFDL010000032.1, forward strand.
GCCGTGCTGTCCTCGTCGGTCGTGCTCGCACCCACCCCGCAGCAGATCGGCACGCTGCAGGGCCTGTATCTGCAAGGATCGAACTTCGGTCAGTTCGCCGGCATCCCGCTGATCGCCGGCGTCGTCGCCGCCAGCGGGCAATGGCAATCGGCGTTTGCCGTCACGGCATCGGCTTCGGCAGTCGCCATCGTGCTGGGCCTGCTCGTGGCCCGCTCTGGCAAATAACGCCAGCCCGTCACACTCGGCAGCAATGCGCGCGCCGTCCCGGCCAGACTGACTTTCCTCCCATGCCGCTGCGCGTCCTCTACGTCGATTTCAACTCCTATTTCGCCTCCGCCGAGCAGCAGTTGGACCCTCGGCTGCGCGGCAGGCCGGTCGCCGTGCTGCCGGTGATGGCGGAAACCACCTGCTGCATCGCCGCCAGCTACGAAGCCAAGCGTTGCGGCGTGAAGACGGGAACCCTCGTCGCCGAAGCCAGGAAGCTGTGCCCAAACATCTGCTTCGTCGAAGCCCGGCCGGCGGCCTATGTCGAGTTGCACCACAAGCTGGTCGAGGCAATCGAGTCCTGCCTGCATGTCGAGCGGGTGATGTCGATCGACGAGGTGGCCTGCCGCCTCACCGGCAGCGACCGCCGGCGCGAACGCGCCCAGGCCCTGGCGGATCGGATCAAGCACACCATTGCCGAATGCGTCGGCAGCGAATTGTGCAGCTCGATCGGCATCGCGCCGAACATATTTCTTGCCAAGGTCGCTTCGGACATGCAGAAGCCGGACGGCTGCGTCGTCATCGAGGAGGCGGACCTGCCGGAGTGCCTCTACGGTCTTGATCTGCGGGATCTATGCGGCATCGGCCGGGCGATGGAGCAACGCCTGCATCGTGGCGGCATCCGTACGGTACGCGAATTGTGCGCCGCGAAGAAGGGGGCGTTACGCCACGCCTGGGGCAGCATCGAGGGCGAGCGTGTCTTCGCGCGGCTGCGCGGCGAAGAGGCGCCCGACCTGCCTTCGCAGCGCGGCAGCGTCAGCCATTCCCATGTCCTGCCCCCCGAACTGCGCACGCCTCAGGCGGCCTTTTCGATCCTGCACCGCCTGCTGCAAAAGGCCGCGATGCGCCTGCGCAGCTATGGCTGCATTGCCGGCGCGATGCAGGTGAAAGTCACTTTTCGCGGCAAGAGCAGTTGGGGGCGACTGGCCCAGTTCGAGCAGACCAGCGACACCTTGCGTCTGCTCGACGTCCTGGAGGGCTTGTGGCGGGAATTTCCGAACAAGGGATCCGCGCCGCTGGCGGTGGCCGTCGCGTTGTCGAGGCTCGACGCGCAGGGGCACCATCCCCGTTCCCTCTTCGACGAAGGCCATTCGCACGACAAGCTCAACGCCATCATCGATTCGCTCAACCTGCGCTACGGCAAGAACACCCTTTACTTCGGCGGCGCGCACGCCGCCCTTCATGCTGCGCCCATGCGCATCGCCTTCGGCCACATACCCGATCTCGATGTCGAGGGAGACGACTAGAACGTGATGACCTGCCGCACTCCTTTGGCATCCGACAGCTCGTCGAAGGCCTCGTTGATCTGATCCAGCTTCAAGGTCCGCGTGACGAGCTTGTTCACCGGCATGCGCCCCTGGCGGTAGAGCTGGATGAAGGCCGGGATATCTCGTCCAGGTACGCAAGTGCCGATATAACTGCCCTTGATGGTTCTAGCCTCGGCAACGATGCGCGCCAGCGGGAAGCTGAATTTCTGCGAGGGATGCGTCAGGCTCGTCGTCACCGTGCAGCCGCCGCGACGCGTGGATTCGAAGGCGTTGCCGAAACCGTCCAGCGACGAACTGGCATCGATGGCATGATCGACGCCGCCCTGGGTCAGGTCGCGCACCGCATCGGCTGCTCCCGCGCTTCCGGCATTCACGCAATCCGTCGCACCGATCGAACGGGCAAGCGCCAGTTTTTCCTCACTCGGATCGACGGCAACGATTCGGCTTGCCCCTGCCGTCACGGCGCCGAGCACCGCGGCAAGGCCAACGCCGCCCAGCCCGAACACCGCCACGGTCTGCCCCGGACGGATTCCGGCCGAATACAGCGCCGTGCCCGCACCGCACATCACGGCGCAGCCGAACAGGCTGGCCTCGACGAAGGGCAGGTCAGCGGGAATTTTCACGAGAGATTTTTCCGACACCAGCGCATATTCGGCAAAGGCCGACAGGCCCATGTGGTGATGCACAGTCTGGCCATCGAGCCGCAGGCGCGGTCCGCCGGTCAGCAGCCTCCCCTCGCGGTTGGCCTGGGTGCCGCGCGCACAGAGCGACGGCCTGCCAGCGAGGCAATGCTCGCATTCGCCGCACTGCGTCAGGAAGATCAATGCCACGTGATCGCCCGGCCTGACCGACTGCACGCCAGGCCCGACCTCCTCGACCACACCCGACGCCTCGTGCCCCGGCACGATGGGCATGGGCCAGGCACGATCGCCATTCACCACGGAAAGATCGGAATGGCACAGGCTCGCCGCCTTGATGGCGACGATGACCTCCGCCGCCGCGGGCGGCGGCACTTCGACTGTCTCGATGGAAAGCGGGCGGCTCGTCGCGTAGGGGCGCGGCAGGCCGGATTGCCTGAGAAGGGCGGCCTTGAATTTCATGCGGAATCCTCATTCGAGCGAATGCGGAAAGCCTACCACGGCGCGCAAAGCAAAAGGCCCTGGAGATTCTCTCTCCAAGGCCTTGCTCTGTAACTAGTCTGACGATGACCTACTTTCGCACACGTGGTGTGCACTATCATCGGCGCGGAGTCGTTTCACGGTCCT
>JADFDL010000033.1 GCA_018262875.1 Rhodocyclaceae bacterium
ATACGCTTGCAGAAATCAAACAGGTCGGTGAAGTCGCCCGCTTTCCCATTTACACCCTCGCGCGCCCTCTGCATCGCGCCGATGGCCGACTCGCCGGTGCCCTTGATGGCGCCGAGACCGTAGCGGATGGTCTTCGCGTCCACCGGCGTGAAGCGGTGGCGGCTGCGGTTGACGTCGGGCGGCAGAAAAGTCAGTCCGTGCGATACGGCGTCGGCGACGAAGAACTGCACCTTGTCGGTGTCGGCCATTTCCGAGGACAGCGTCGCCGCCATGAAGGCCGCCGGATGGTGGCACTTGAGGTACGCCGTCTGGTAGGCGACCAGCGAGTAGGCGGCGGCGTGCGACTTGTTGAAGCCGTAGCCGGCGAACTTCTCCATGGTGTCGAAGATCTCGTTGGCCTTGTCGGCGCCGATGCCGTTTTTCGCTGCCCCCTCGACGAAGATCTCGCGCTGCTTGGCCATCTCCTCTGCATTCTTCTTGCCCATGGCGCGGCGCAGGAGATCGGCGCCGCCCAGCGAATAGCCGGCCACCACCTGGGCCGTCTGCATCACCTGCTCCTGGTATACCATGATGCCGTAGGTGTTGCCGGCCACCCGCTCCAGCAGGGGATGCGGATAGACGATGCGCTCGCGGCCGTGCTTGCGGGCGATGAAGTTCGGAATGAAGTCCATCGGCCCCGGCCGGTAAAGCGCGTTGAGGGCGATCAGGTCCTCCAGCCGGTCGGGCTTCGCCTGAATCAGCGTCTCCTTCATGCCGCGCGATTCGAACTGGAACACCGCCGTGGTATTGGCCGTCTTGAAGATGCGGTCGTAGGTTGGCTTGTCGTCGAGCGGCAGACGGTCGATGTCCACCTCGATGTCCTCCACCTCTTTCACGAAGCGCACCGCCTCGGCGAGGATGGTCAGGGTGCGCAGGCCGAGGAAGTCGAACTTCACCAGGCCGGCCTTCTCGACGTCGTCCTTGTCGAACTGGCTCACTGCGGATTCCGCGCCGCCTGCCGAATAGAGCGGACAGAAATCGGTCAGCTTGCCCGGCGCGATGAGCACGCCGCCGGCGTGCATGCCGACGTTGCGCGTGAGGCCTTCCAGCTTTTCCGCCAGTTCCAGCAACTGGCGAATCTCCTCCTCGCGGCCGGCGCGCTCGTCGATAGCCGGTTCCTTGACGCGCGCATCCTTCAGCGTGATGCCCAGCTCGTTGGGAATCAGCTTGGCGAACTGGTCGACGAAATTGAAGCCGAGGTCAAGCACGCGGCCGACATCGCGGATCACCGCCTTGGCCGCCATGGTGCCGAAGGTGACGATCTGCGAGACGGCGTGATTGCCGTAGCTGCGCTTGACGTAGTCGATGACCCGGTCGCGGCCTTCTTGGCAGAAATCCACGTCGAAGTCCGGCATGGACACGCGTTCCGGATTGAGGAAGCGCTCGAAGAGCAGCCCGTAGCGCAGCGGATCGAGGTCGGTGATGCCCAGCGAGTAGGCCACCAGCGAGCCGGCGCCCGAGCCGCGGCCGGGACCGACCGGCACGCCGTTCTGCTTGGCCCAGTTGATGAAGTCGGCGACGATGAGGAAGTAGCCGGGGAAGCCCATCTGCTGGATGGTCTTGCACTCGAAGGCCAGGCGCGCGGCGTATTCGGGCCGCCGTTCCTCGCGCTCGGCGGCATCGGGAAACAACTGCGCCAGGCGCTGCGCCAGTCCCGCCTCCGCCTGCTGCGTCAGGTAATCGTCGAGCGTGACGCCCTCGGGCACCGGGAACTGCGGCAGGCGGTTCTTGCCGAGTTCGACGGACAGGTTGCAGCGGCGGGCGATTTCAATGGAATTCTCCAGCGCCTCGGGCAGATCGGCGAAGAGCGCCTGCATCTCGGCCTGCGACTTGAAGTACTGCTCCTCGGTGAACACCCGCGGCCGGCGCGGATCGGCCAGCACATAGCCTTCGGCGATGCACACCCGCGCCTCGTGCGCCCTGAAGTCGTCGCGCTCGAGGAACTGCACCGGATGCGTCGCCACCACCGGCAGGTTCAGCCCGGCGGCCAGCGCCACGCTCGCCGCGACGAGCTGCTCGGCCTGCGGCTGGCCATAGCGCTGCAGCTCGATGTAGAAGCTGTCGGGGAAAAGCCGCGCCCACTCGCGCGCCGCCGCCTCGGCCGGGGCGCTGCTGCCCATCAGCAGGCTCTGGCCGACGTCGCCCAGCGCGGCGCCGGACAGCGCGATCAGCCCTGAATTGTCGCCATTGGCGAAAGCCGCGCGGGAAATCTCCGGCCGGCCGCGGCTTCGCGGCCCGAAATAAGCCTGGGTCAGCAGCTCGCACAGCCGCAGGTAGCCGCCGCGATGCTTCACCAGCAGGAGCAGGCGGGCCGGGCGGTCGCGCTCGCCCTCGCCCGTCGCCGCCGGCGCGACCCACACGTCGCAACCGACGATGGGCTTGACGCCGCGGCCGCGCGCGCCGCTATAGAACTTGACCATGCCGAACAGGTTGGCCAGATCGGTCAGCGCCAGCGCCGGCATGCCGTCGCCGGCGGCACGGGCCACCGCCTCGTCGAGGCGCACCATGCCGTCGGCTATGGAGTACTCGCTGTGCAGGCGGAGATGGACAAAAACGGGGGGTGGCATGGGCGTATTTTAGGGCCTGTTCGCATTCGAGAGGCCTTGAAATTTGATCCGTGAAGGTTATTCGGCATTGCCCGCCATCCTGCCATTCTCCATAATGCGACCTCCTCCAGAAAAACCGGCCCATGGTTCTCCAATCGCCCGAGCAACGTTCCCTCGACACCTGCCTGCGCTCGCTCAAGGCGCGCTGGCAGGAGTACCGCCTGCAGGGCAGCTTCGAGCACTTCGTCGAATTCACCCTGGCGCTGGACAATCTCACGGAGCAACTGAACCGCCTCAAGCTGCCGGGACTGCTGCGCCAGTGCGAAGGCCTGGAAAACGCCGCCCTGGCCCTTTTCGGCGACGCCTCCTCGCACCCGGTCAGCGCCCAGGATGCGGTCTCCCTGGAGCGGCAGCTCGATACGCTCCTGAATACCATCGAAAGCGCCCTGGCGCCGCCCGACGGCAGCGAAGAGGAACAGCGCCGCCATGTCTCGCCGCTGTCGCATGCCGGCGCGGAATGGTCCAGGCCGCGCTCCATCTGGCTGATCGCCGAGGAACACCACACCTGGGTGCCCGGCCTTGCCGAACAACTGGGCTTCTTCGGTTTCCGGGTGCTCCGCCTGGGCTGGGACGATCCGGCGCCGAATGACGCATCGCCGCTCGTCGCCCTGTTCATTCCGCCGACCGACGGCTATGTCGCCGCGCAACTGCAATTCATCCAGCGCGTGCGCAGCGAGCATCCCACCAGCCAGTTGTTTTGCCTCTCGGTGCCCAAGTCGCTGGATGTCACCGTGGCGCTGATGCGTGCCGGCGCCGATGCCGCCATCCAGGCCGAGCATGAAACCGTCACCGTGCTCGGCCGGGTCCTGGATCTGCTGCAGTCGCAGGAACAGGAGCCTTATCGCGTCCTCGTCGTGGAAGACTCACCCACGGCGGTTGCCATGATCCAGCGCTCTCTTTCCCAGCATGGCATCGACAGCCGTCCGATCGGCAATCCGCAGTTGCTGCTCTCGGCGGCCGAGCAGTACCGCCCCGACCTGGTGCTGATGGATATGTACATGCCGCATTGCACCGGCGTGGAAGCCACCCGTGTGCTGCGCCAGCTGGCGGCCTACCAGTCGCTGCCGGTGGTGTACCTCTCCAGCGAAACCGACATGGGCATGCAGGTCGAGGCGCTGCGGCTGGGCGGCGACCAGTTTCTCACCAAGCCCTGCAACCCGGTACTGCTGGCCGCCGTCGTCAAGACCAAGATCGAGCGCTACCGCGAGATGCAGCGACACAGCCAGCACGACAGCCTGACCGGCCTGCTCAATCACTCGGCGGCGAAAAGCCGCCTGAACCTGCTGGTGCAATCCCTGCAGAGCGCACCCGAACCGCTCTGCGTGGCGATGCTCGACATCGACCATTTCAAGTCGGTCAACGACACCTACGGCCACCCCGTCGGCGACCAGGTGATTCGCAGCCTGGCCTGGTTGCTGAAGGGACGGCTGCGTTCCTCCGACATCATCGGGCGCTATGGCGGCGAGGAGTTCATCGTCGTCCTGCGCAGCGCCAGCCTGGACGAGGCCGAAGCCGTGCTCGATTGCATTCGCGCCGATTTCGCCACGCTGCCGCATGCCCATGCCGCCGGCACCCTGCGCGCCACCTTCAGCGCCGGACTGGCGGAATTCCCAACCTGGGCCACGGGCAACGACCTCACCCACGCCGCCGACGAGGCCTTGCTCGAAGCCAAGCGGCAGGGGCGCAACCGCATCGTGCTTGCCCGGCAACCCAAACTCGTTCAATAAGCCGGATTGTCCGCCGCGGCGCGCAAAGATCAGCCGCGGCTGTAGCGCAGCGCGGCTTCCGCCACGCGCCGGCCCAGGTGGGCGGCCGTCTTCAGGTCGCTCTCCAGCATGCCGTCGGCGCCCTGGTCGACGTTCGATTGCGCCATCGCGCCGGAGAAGCTGCCGAGGCGGTTGAGGTCGTCCACCGAACCCTTGCTGTTGTTGTTGCCCGGCATCAGGCCGAGGCTGACCCAGAGCATGCCCTGCTGATTGGCGAAGACCATCAACTGGATGAGGGAGTTCAGCTTGTCGCCGCTCTGGCTGCCCGAGTTGGTGAAGCCGGCCGCCAGCTTGTCCTTCCAGGCCGAGGAGAACCAGGCCTTGGAACTGTCGTCCATGAACTTCTTGAAGGCTGCCGACACGCTGCCCATGTAGGTGGGCGCGCCGAAGATGATCGCGTCGGCTGCCGCCAGGTCATCCCAGTGCTTGTCGGCATCCGCCACGGACACCAGTTGCGCCGTCACGCCGGCCACTGCCGCCGCGCCTTCCACCACCGCCTTCGCCTGCCGCTCGGTATGGCCGTAACCGCTGTGATACACCACTGCCACTTTCTTCATTGCCTTGTTCCTTTCAGGGTAGGTCGAACAACAGGATTTCCGTATCTTCCGACGCGACGATCTCCAGATTTACCTCATCGGCGATTTTCGCGCCGTCGCCGTCCCGCAGCGACTGACTATTGAGCGTCGCCGCGCCGCGCGCCACGTGCAGGTAGGCATGCCGGCCCGGCGCCAGGGCATGGCGCACCGCCTCGCCCGGCGCCAGCAGCGCGGCGTAGAGTGCCGCATCCTGGTGGATCGTGACGCTGCCCTCGCGGCCGTCGTGCGAGGCCACCAGCCGCAGGCGGCCGCGCCGTTCTTCCGACGGGAAAAAGGTCTGCTCATAGCTCGGCCGCACGCCGCGCACATTGGGCTCGATCCAGATCTGCAGCAGATGCGTCGCCTGCTCCTGCGAAGGGTTGAACTCGCTGTGCAGCACGCCCTTGCCGGCGCTCATGCGCTGCGCCTCGCCGGGGCGGATCACCTCGCCGTTGCCCATGCTGTCCTTGTGCTCCAGCGCACCGTCGAGAATCCAGGTGACGATCTCCATGTCGCGGTGGCCGTGCATGCCGAAGCCCTTGCCGGGCTGGACGATGTCCTCGTTGATGACGCGCAGGCCGTGCCAGCCCATTTCCGCCGGGTCGTGGTAGTCGGCGAAGGAGAAGGTGTGCCAGCTCTGCAGCCAGCCGTGGTCGGCATGGCCGCGGTCGTTGCTTTTGCGCAGGGCGATCATGGTGTCTCTCCGTTATCCATTAAATGTTTTCACTGTTTGACGTCATGGTAAAACCTGCCTATCCTGAAAAAAAGCGAATTATTTCGATATTAACGTTCAATTATTTTCAACATGCAGATTTCCCTCGACGCCCTGCAGATCCTCGACGCCATTGACACCCGCGGCAGCTTCGCCGCGGCGGCAGAGGCGCTGCACCGCGTGCCCTCGGCGCTGACCCATGCCATCAGGAAGCTGGAGGACGACCTCGCCGTGACGCTGTTCGTGCGCCAGGGCCGGCGCGCCGTGCTGACGCCGGCCGGCCGCCTGCTGCTGGAGGAGGGCCGCCACCTGCTCGGCGCGGCCGGCGAACTGGAATGCCGCGTCAAGCGCATCGCCACCGGCTGGGAACACGAGCTGCGCATCGCCGTCGAGGCGGTGCTCGACCTGAACGCGCTGTGGCCTGTCATCGGGGAGTTCTACATGCAGATGTCCGGCACCCGGTTGCGCCTGTCGACCGAAGTGCTCGGCGGCTGCTGGGATGCGCTGGCGACGCGGCGCGCCGACCTCGCCATCGGCGCGCCCGGCGACATGCCGCCGGGCGGCGGCTACCGCACGCAGCTCCTCGGCCGCTCGCAGCCGGTCTTCGCGGTGGCGCCGTCCCACCCGCTGGCGAAGATGCGCGAGCCGATACCCTCCGCGGAAATTCTCAAACACCGCGCCGTGGTGATCGCCGACACCTCGCGCCAGTTGCTGGCGCGCACGGCCGGCCTGCTCACCGGCCAGGACACGCTGGTGGTGCCGGACTTCGCCGCCAAGCTGGCGGCGCAAGTGGCGGGATTGGGCGTGGGGCATCTGCCGCTGCCGTTCGCCGCGCCGGAGATCGCCGCCGGCCGGCTGGTGGCGAAACGCACCACCGAGGCAACGCCCGACCAGCCGCTGCACATCGCCTGGCGCGGCGATCACGAGGGACAGGCGCTGTCGTGGTTCCTGGAACGCTTGGGGGATGAAGCCTTGCGGGCACGCCTGCTGGGCGAGGCGCCAAAGAAGCGCGTTACGCGTGCGGCGCGTCGACCCAGTCGATGATGCCCTGCCATTGCGGCAGGTCCTGCGCGGCGCGCGCCGGCGACAGGTCGAACAGGGTCAGGCCGTGCGCAGCGGCCTGCACGTAGACCTGGGTGTCGCGCAGGAAGCCGAGCACCGGCACGTCGAGGCCTTCGAGGAAACGCTCCAGCTCGTGCGCCGCCCGCGTGCGCGCATCGACGCGCATGCCGACCACTGCGATGAAGGTCTTCTGGTTGCGAACCGCCTTCTCCTCCAGCAGCTCGTCGAGGAAGGTGCGCGTGGCGAGGATGTCGAAAATCGAGGGCTGCAGCGGCACGATGACGCGGTGGATGCTCTTCACCACCACGTCGAGTTTTTTCCCGTGCAGGCCGGCCGGCGTGTCGAGCACCACGCGAGTGGTGTCCTTCGGCGGCCGCGCCGGCTCGCCCGGCGCGATGTCCCAGCTGCGGATCGGCGGCAGCCCCTGCGGGCGCAGCTTGAGCCATTCGCGCGCCGACTGCTGGCGGTCGATGTCGCCGAGCATGACGCGGTGGCCCTGGCGCGCAAAGTAGCCGGCGAGGTTGGTCGCCAGCGTGGTCTTGCCGCAGCCGCCCTTGGGGTTGGCGATGAGGAATGATTGGAGCATGGGATTCAATTTATCACAGGGCGGCGCTTAGAATAAGCGGATCACGGGCGGACAGGAGAACGAGATGGCTGAAAAACCCGGCTGGCAGGGCCGCTTCTACGAGGACTTCGAGGTCGGCGACGTCTACCGCCATCCGCTCGGGCGCACCGTGCTGGCGGTGGACAACGCCTGGTTCACCCTGCTCACGCAGAACACCGCGCCGATCCACTTCGACCGCCACTATGCGGCGCAGACCGAATTCGGCCAGCCGCTGGTGGACTCCACCTTCACCCTGGCGCTGGTCACCGGCCAGAGCGTCACCGACATCTCGCAGAACGTCTTCGCCAACCTCGGCTGGGACGAGGTGCGACTGCCCAATCCGGTGTTCGAGGGCGACACGATCTATTCGCAGTCGGAAGTGCTGGAGAAGCGCGAGTCGAAGTCGCGCCCCGACGTCGGCATCGTCAAGGTGCGCACCACCGGCTTCAACCAGGACGGCAAGACGGTGATCCACTTCATCCGCACCGTGATGGTGTTCAAGCGCGGCAAGGCGCCGGTGATGCCGCGCCCTGCATAGAAAGTCAGTCCCCGCAATACGGCGATCAGGGCAGCAGGATGGTCGAGCCGGTCGTCTTGCGCGCTTCCAGGTCGGCCTGCGCCTTCGCCGCGTCCTTCAGGGCGTAGCGCTGGTTGGCCTCGATCTTCACCTTGCCCGAGGTGACCATGTCGAACAGTTCGTCCGCCGTCTGCACGAGATCGTTTCGTTTTGCCGTATAGACAAACAGCGTCGGCCGCGTGATGAACAGCGCGCCCATCTTCGCCAGCAGGCCGAGGTCGAAGGGCGGCACCGGGCCGGAGGCGGCGCCGAACAGCGCCATCATGCCCATGGGCCGCAGGCACGACAGCGAATCCATGAAGGTGTCCTTGCCGATGGAGTCGTACACCACCGCCACGCCTTCGCCGACGGTGAGCTCCCTGACGCGGTCGGCGAACTTCTCGCGGGTGTACACGATGGGATGATCACAGCCGTGCGCTTTCGCCAGCGCCGCCTTCTCGTCCGATCCCACCGTGCCGATCACCTTGGCGCCGAGCGCCTTCGCCCACTGGCAGACGACGAGGCCGACGCCGCCGGCGGCGGCATGAATGAGGATGGTGTCGCCCGGCTGCACGCGGTAGGTGCGCCGCAGCAGGTACTGCGCGGTCATGCCCTGCAGCATCATCGCCGCGCCCTGTTCGAAGGTCAGCGCGTCCGGCAGTTTCACCAGCCGGTCGGCCGGGATCAGGCGCACCTCTGCGTAGGCGCCGACCGGCCCGCCCGCATAGGCGACGCGGTCGCCGGCCTTGAGGTCTTTCACCTCGCTGCCGACCGTCTCCACCACCCCCGCCCCCTCGAGGCCGATGCCCGAAGGCAGCGGCAGCGGATAGGCGCCGGTGCGATGGTAGATGTCGATGAAGTTGAGGCCGACGGCATGATGGCGCACGCGCGCCTCGTTCGGGCCGGGATCGCCGACGGCGACCTCTTCCCATTTCAGGACCTCGGGTCCGCCGGGCTGGTGGAAACGAATGGCGTGGGGCATGGCGGTTACCTCTGTGGGTCTGGGGTTGTCTGTAGGTGCGGGCTCGATGGCCCCGCATCTTGTTCTTGCTCCGGCAGGCCGAACACAAGCCGGACACTTGGCTCGGCGTGCCTAAGCAGTTCCGGGTTCTGCCGGTAGGCCAGCAGGAGGAAATCACGGTTCGCCTGAATCTCCTGCAGGAGACGGTAGTTCTCTTCGGCCGTCACGGGGTTCCTCCTGCCTTGAGCTTCTGCAATTCCTCGATGTCGATCTTGTCCTTGCCCCGCCCCGTGCCGGTCTTCATGGCGATCAGATGGTCGATCGACGCCACGGGAATCTTCAGCGGCCCAACCTCGACGGAAACGGCATCGCGGCGTAGTTGTTCGAAGGGGACCACCGGCCGAATGAGGACGTCGATGATGGTCGCCATGCCATCCGGCCTGCGCAAGCCGAAGGCCAGCATGCCCTTTTCCCGATGCCACTGGTCGAGCAACTCCGGCCGGGCAAGCGATTCGATGTCGACGGGAATGACCGGCTGCAAGCCTGCCGTGCGGGCGCCGGAAACGAACCGCCGAAGGTTCGCCTCGTCCAGCGCCAGCACGACATCCACATCCATGGTCACGCGCTGGTAGCCGTGCAGGGCCACCGCCAATCCGCCGACCAGCACATAGTCGACGCCGGCGTCCTCCAGCATCTTGATCAGATCGAACATGCCCATGGATGAATCATAAGGCAAAACTGTGCTCTGAAAAGACAGTCGCCGCGAACCAGGGAAGGGGAACGTCAGGCCACCAGGCGCTCGGCCTTGATCGGCTTGATGCCGGCGAGCTTCTCGGGGTGCTGCTGCACTTCCCACAGGTCGACTGTGGATAAAGACTTAATCCGCTTGAGAATCGGTTGGTGTGTCCAGCGGACCTGGCGGCCGGCTCGTCTCGCATGGAAAAGCAGGCGCATTTTCAGTCTCGCCTGCCGGGGCAGGTCCCGGCGAAGCTTTTCCCCTCACCCCAGCCCTCTCCCCGCTTGCGGGGAGAGGGGACAAAGACGGCTCGCTACCCACAGCAAAGCCTGACGAACGAAAAAACAAAGCCCATTTTTCTCAAGGAGTTGCCACCTTGGCGAGAACCTGGTGGGTGACGACCCGGTTGCGTCCGCGCTGTTTCGCCAGGCAGGCGCCCTGGTCGGCCTGC
>JADFDL010000034.1 GCA_018262875.1 Rhodocyclaceae bacterium
GGTTGACCATCGAATCCATGTTGCCGGCGGTGACGCCGAAGAACAGCTTCGGCCGGCCCAGCGCGCGGAAGGCGTCCGCCGAGTGCCAGTCGGGCTGGCTGATAATCCCGACGCGGAAGCCCTGCGCCTCGAGCAGGCGCCCGACCAGCGCCATGCCGAAGCTGGGGTGGTCGATGTAGGCGTCGCCGGTGACGAGGATGACATCGCATTCGTCCCAGCCGCGTTCGTCCATCTCGGCGCGCGACATGGGCAGGAATGCGGACGTGCCGAAGCGGTGCGCCCAGTGCTTGCGGTAGGCGGTGAGGAGTCTGGTATTGGGCGGAAGCTGCATCCGCCCATTCTATAGGACAGCGTTCAGCCGATCCGTGCCTTGTTGCGGGCGGCCTTCCGGCCGGCCGGCACGCCATCTGCGCGTTCATCTACCGCCGGCGTGCCCAGCGACATTCCCCTACGCATCAGTTCGCCGGCTGCCGCGGCATCGACCGGCCGGCTGAAGTGGTAGCCCTGGGCGCGGTCGCAATGCTGCCGGGCGAGGAAGCCGAGCTGCTGTGCGGTCTCGATGCCTTCGGCCACCACTTTCAGCCGCAGCGAATGGGCCATGGCGATGATCGATGAGCAGATGGCGGCATCGTCCGGATTGGTGGTGATCTCGGCGACGAAGGACTTGTCGATCTTGAGGACATCGAGGGAAAAGCGCTTCAGATAGGCCAGGCTGGAATAGCCGGTGCCGAAATCGTCCACCGCCAGGGTGATGTCCATGGCCTTGAGTTCGCGCAGCGTGCGCGCCGACAGCGCGATGTCCTGCATGATGAGGGATTCGGTGACTTCCAGCTCCAGGTTGCGCGCCGGCAATCCGGATTCCTTCAGGGCGGCGGCGACGACCTGCGGCAGGCGGGACTGGCTGAACTGGCGCGCCGAAAGATTGACCGCCACGCGCAGGTTGGCGTCGAAGGTTTCCACCCACTGCCTGGCCTGGCGGCAGGCCTGCAGCAGGACCCATTCGCCGATCGGCACGATGAGGCCGGTTTCCTCGGCGAGGGGAATGAATTCCGCCGGCGAAACGGCGCCGAGTTCGGCGCTGTTCCAGCGCAGCAGCGCCTCGAAGCCGCAGATGGCGTTGCCCCGCTCGAAATCGAGCTGCGGCTGGTAGTGCACGGCGAGCTCGTTGCGTTCGAGCGCACCGCGCAGGGCGTTTTCCAGCTTGAGCTGGCGGACGGCGGCGGCGTTCATGCTGGCAGAGTAGTAGCGGAAGGTGTTGCGCCCGGCACGCTTGGCTTCGTACATCGCCACATCGGCGTTCTTCAGCATGGTCTCGACGCTGTCGCCGTCGCGCGGAAACAGCGAGATGCCGATGCTGGCGGTGCAGTGGATCGGGTTGTCGTCCGTTTCGATGGGCGGCGCGATGGCCTGGATGAGCTTCTGCGCCACCCCGGCCACGCTGCCGTCGTGGGCGAGGTGGGGCAGGATGACGACGAATTCGTCGCCGCCCAGGCGCGCCACGGTGTCGTCGACGCGCAGCGACTGCTCCAGGCGTTTGGCCACCTCGCACAGCACCCTGTCGCCGACCTTGTGGCCGAGGCTGTCGTTGATGGTCTTGAAGCGGTCGATATCGATGAACAGGATGGCCAGCGATTCGCCGCCGCGCTCGTGGCGGGCGAGCGCCCGCTGCAGGCGCTCCTGCATCAGGCTGCGGTTGGGCAGGCCGGTCAGCGCGTCGTGGTGGGCCGCCCTGTAGAGTTGTTCCTGTTGCTGTTTGAACTGCGTGATGTCGCTGGCAAGGCCGTCGACGCGCAGTTTGCGGCCGTTCTCGCCGACGATGACGCGGGCGCGGTCGAACAGCCAGCGAATCTCGCCATCCGGGCGCACGATGCGGTATTCGGCGCTGTTCGCGCCGCCGGCCACGGTATTGCCGACATAGTGGCGCATGCGCTCGCGGTCCTCGGGGTGCACCAGGGCGAGCCAGGCCGCCTCGCTCTGGAAGATGTCGACGACCGGGCGGCCGTAGATGGTTTCCGCGGCGTCGTTGAGGTAGTCCATGCGCAGGCCGGGCAGGCCGATCGACCAGACGATGTCGCCGAGCGAACCGAGAATGCTGTTCAGGCGCTCCTTGTTCTGCTGCAGGGCCGCCTCGGTTTCCTTGCCGCGACGCCGGCTGGCGGCCTCGTCGAGTTCGCGCGCAATCGCCGGCACCAGGCGGGCCAGGTTGTTCTTCAGCAGGTAGTCCTGCGCGCCGGCGCGCATGGCGCCGACGGCGACCTCCTCGCCGATGTTGCCGGAGACGATGATGAACGGCAGGTCGGCGTCGAGCCGCCGGGTGATCCCGAGCGCCTGCAGGCCGCTGAACCCCGGCATGCTGTAGTCGGATATGACGAGGTCCCAGCCGCCGGCGCCCAGTGCGGCAAGCAGGGCCGCCGAAGTGTCGACGCGCTTGCAGTCGGGCAGGAAGCCGCTTTTTCCGAGGATGCGCAGGAGCAACCGGGCGTCGTCTTCGTTATCTTCGACGAGAAGCAGGCGCAGGGGGCGCAATTGGATATCGGCGGGTGAATTCATGGCTTCATTCGGCCGCAGCCGGCGCGCGGCTGCCCTGCGCCGATTGGCGTTTCCGGAAAATCGCAACAGAATCATGAGCCAAGGTTCGCACTGCGGCCTCTTCGCGGGTTCTGCCTGGAAGAAACTATCCGCCCTGTCGGGGGCGTGCGACATCCGTCATTTCCCCATGCCGCATCGGGGATTTCCCGATGCGGGCGCCTGCACTCAGAGATTGGCGTCGATGAGGTTGTGGCGGATGGCGTAGCGCACCAGGCCGGCGAGGTCGTGTATTTCCAGCCGTTCCATGATCTGGGCGCGGTAGGTTTCGACCGTCTTCGGCGAGAGTTGCAGTTCGAAGGCGATTTCCTTGGTGCTGCGGCCCAGCGCCAGCCGTTTCAGCACTTCGGACTGGCGGGGGGTGAGCGCGTGCTGGGCGGGGGCGTCCGGCGGGCGCAGTCCCTTCGATTGCAGCAACTGGTCGGTGATGCGCGGCGAGAGATAGGAGGCGCCGCCGGCGACGGCTTCCAGCGCGGCTTGCAGTTCCAGCGTGGCGGCGTCCTTGAGCAGGTAGCCGGAGACGCCCAGCTTGAGCGCCTGCGTGACGTATTCGTCGCCGGCGTGCATGGAGAGGATGAGGACGCGGGTGTCCGGCAGCTCGCGCAGGATGCGCTCGGCGGCCTGCAGGCCGTTCATGCCGGGCATGGTGATGTCGAGCAGAGCGATGTCGGGCCGGTGCTGCTCGGCCAGCGCCACCGCCTGTTCGCCGTTGTCGGCTTCGGCCACCACCGCGATGCCTTCGATGCCGTCGAGCAGGGCGCGAAGACCGGCCCGCACCAGGATGTGGTCGTCGGCCAGCAGCAGGCGCAGCGGTTTCATCCCAGGGGCCCTGCACTTCCTTCGGTCGGATTCCCTTTGGTCAAAAGTCAGTCTCCGGAGTACGGCGAGGGGGAGGGAAAGGAGGCAATGACCGCGGTGCCGGCGCCGGGCCGGGCATCGATATGCAGCGTGCCGCCGGCCAACAGGACGCGCTCGCCCATGCCGATCAGCCCGAGACTGCCGCCCTGCAGGGCGCGGTTTTGCGCCGCCGCCAGGTCGAAGCCGCAGCCGTTGTCGCGCACCTGCAGTTCGAAACGGCCATCTCCTTGCCGCAAGTCGATGCGGATTTCCCCTGCGCCGGCATGGCGCAGGGCATTGGTGAGGGCTTCCTGGGCGACGCGAAAGCAGGCCGTCTCGATCTGCGCATCGAGGCGGGACGGATGTTCCGGTGTATCGAGGACGATGGCCGGACCTTCCGGCCGGCCGTGGCGCTTGACCAGCCAGCTCAGGGCGGCGGCAAGGCCGAGGTCGTCGAGCTGCGGCGGGCGCAGGTCGAGCGAGAGCGCGCGCACCTGTTCGAGCAGCCCTTCGGCAATGTCCGTGGCCTCGACGGCCAGCGGCAGCGCGGCATGGCCGGCGAGGCGGCGTTGCAGGGCGTCGAGGTTGAGCTTCATGGCGGTGAGCGACTGGCCGATCTCGTCGTGCAGTTCGCGGGCGATGTGGCGCCGCTCCGTTTCCTGGACCTGCAGCATGCGGTTGGACAACGCCTGCAGGCGCAGGCGGGCCTCGTGCAGTTCGCGCTCACCCTTGCGCCGCGCGCGGCGGATGCCGGCCTCCTTCACCTCGCGCTCGATGGCGGCGCCGAGGCGGGCGTAGTGGCCCTTGATCAGGTAGTCGTGGGCGCCGGCCTTCATGGCGGCGACGGCGACGTCCTCGCCGATGTTGCCGGAGACGATGATGAAGGGCATGTCAGGGTCGAACTCGCGCACCTGGCGCAGCGCCAGCAGGCCGGAGTAGCCGGGCAGGGTGTAGTCGGAGAGGACGACCGCCCAGGCGTGCTCGCGCAGGGCGCGCGCCATGTCTTCGGCGTCCTCCACGCGGCGGTGGTTCGGCGCGTAGCCGGCGCGGCGCAGGGCCAGCAGCAGCAGGTCGAGCGCGTCGGGTGAATCCTCGACGATCAGGATATCGATGGGGCGCAGCGCCGCGAGCGGCGGCGCCTGTTCCGCGGTGTCCGGCATGGTTGCAGGGTTCGCTTCGGGCGATGCGGGAATCATACTCCGCGCCGCCGGAAAAACGCGGGATCCTTCAGGCGGCCGTCTTCAGGCGGCTGTGCGCCGAGACGTGCTGCGCGAGAAAATCCATCTGGTCGGCGAGGATGTTGCGGTTGCAGAGGATGAGGAACTCGGCCTTGTTCGGCACATAGGGGGTGTAGAGCAGTTCCATGCTGGCCTGCTCGGGCGTGCGCCCGCTCTTGCGCTGGTTGCAGTGGCGGCAGGCGGTGACGACATTCATCCACAGGTCGCGCCCGCCCTGCGAGACGGGCTGGATGTGGTCGCGCGTCAGGCGCAGGAAGGAATATTCGTGGCCGCAGTAGGCGCACATGTGGCGGTCGCGATGGAACAGTTCGCGGTTGTTCAGCGGCGGCACCGCCGAGTGGTTGCGCGGCGCCAGCGCCTTGCCCTTGATGGCGATGATGCTGTCCACCGTGATGAAGGAGCGCTCGCCGGTCATGCGGCTCATGCCGCCATGGAAGGTGAAGTTGTGGTCGCCGGCGACCCAGGCGACGAGATTTTTGGCGTAGTAGAAACAGGCATGTTGCCAAGTCACCCAGCGGTGCGGCGCGCCATGCATATCCAGCGTCAGGATGAGCGGGTGACCGGCGTTTGGCATGATGGTCTACTGCCTCATTGGCAAGATGATCTTCGGTGTAAAATCATGGCGTTGCATTAGAGTATCAGAGCAGCGTGAGTTTTCAAAGCCGTTTTCAAAGCCTTGGGGGGAAAGCCGGAGCCGGCAGTCGGTTGATGCCGGCCTTGGCCTTTTCCGTCGTTTTGCATGGGGCGATGTTGTGGCCGGATGCCCTGCCGCGCCTGGCGCAACAGGTGGCGCGGCCGCTGACGGCGACCCTGCGCCCTGCGCCGGCGCATGACACTGAGCCGGCCGTGAAAAAATCCGCAGAGAAAAGCGCCTCCGAACGTGTCGCCGCCGCCCGGACGGCGCCGGTGTCGGACGCGCTGCCCCCGGTTGGCGAAGGCGGTGGCGCAGCGGGGATGGCCGCTGCCGGCCCGAGCGCTTTCGGCAGCGGCGCGGAAAACCGGAATCCGCCAGCGCGGCCCGGAGAACCGGCGGGCCCCGATGCCGACGGACTGCGCGCCTATCGCATCGTTCTGGCGCGCGAAGCGCGGGCCCACCGGCACTATCCGCCGCTGGCCCGCGAACGCGGCTGGACGGGCACGGCGGAAGTCAGCGTGGACGTCTCGCGCGAAGGCCGGGCCCGGCAGATCCTGCTGGCACGTTCCAGCGGCCATGAAGCCCTCGATCGTGAAGCGGTGAACATGATGTCGCGTGCCGCCGCCTCGGCCGTGCTGCCCGACTCCCTGCGCGGGCGCGAATTCGCCGTCCGCCTGCCGGTGGTGTTCGACCTCGACGACAGGTTGTAGTGTACAAGGAGGGGCCTGCCGGCCGCGAAGCAACCATGATCGTCGGCAGGGGCCTATGGCCCCGATCATCGCGGCCATAGGCCGCTCCCACAGGGCAGCGGATTACTTTGGAGCGTAGACCAGGTCGCCGGTGTGAAAGCCGAAGCGGCCGGCCTTCCTGTCTTCGTAGTAGTGGCGCAGGGTCATGCCGATGGAGCGGAAGGCGATTTCCTGCCAGGGGATGGCGGCTTCGTCGAAGAGCTGCACTTCCAGCGATTCCCGGCCGGGGGCGAAATCCAGGTCGAGCAGGCGCGCCCGGTAGAGGATGTGCACCTGATTGATGTGCGGCACATTGATGACGGTGAACATTTCGCCGATCTCGATGCGGGCGCAGGCTTCCTCGAATGTTTCCCTGGCGGCTGCCTCGGCGGTGGTTTCGGCGTTTTCCATGAAGCCGGCCGGCAGGGTCCATAGCCCGGCGCGCGGCTCGATGGCGCGCCGGCAGAGCAGTATCCTGCCCTCCCATTCCGGAATCGCGCCGACCACCATTTTCGGATTGGCGTAGTGGATGGTGCCGCAGCGCTCGCAGACGTGGCGCGGCAGCGTGTCGCCGGCGGGCACTTTCAGGCTGACGGAGGCGCCGCAATGGCTGCAGTAGTTCATCGCCGCATTTTACCTGCGAACAGGCCCTAAAGTTTTCCGCGCGCCGGCCGTAGCATAGGCATGCCGGATTCGCATCGGCATGACAAACAACGCCTTGCGCCGTTACCAACAGGAGAGGACTCACCGTCCGCGACGCCGACATGAGCCCGATTGACATTTCAAAATTCGAGCAACTCAGGGCCTCCGGCCAACTGCCGTCCCCCAAGGGCGTGGCGCTGGCCATTCTGCGCTTGACGCAGCGGGAGGATGCCTCGATGGCGGAGCTGGCGCGCATCATCAAGTCGGATCCGGCCTTCGTCGGCCGCCTCATCAAGGCCGCCAATTCCGTCAGCGCCAATCCCGGCCGTCCCGTTGTCTCGGTGCAGGAAGCCATGGTCGTGCTCGGCATGCCGGCGGTGCGCAATCTCGCCCTCGGCCTCTCCCTGCTCTCGCAGTACCGCAAGGGCACCTGCAGGGAATTCGACTACGAGCGCTTCTGGTCGGCCTCGCTCGCCTGCGGCATCGCGCTGCAGGCGCTGGCCCAGCATACGCGGGTGGTGCAGCCCGAGGAGGCTTTTTCGGTCGGCCTGCTGGCGCGCATCGGCGAGCTGGCGCTGGCCACGCTGTACTCGGACGAGTACGCGCGGATCCTGCGCGCGGCATCGAAGGAGCGCAACGGCGATCTGGCCCGCATGGAAGGCGAGGCCTTCGCCATGACGCACAGCGAGCTGTCGGCCGCCATGCTGTCCGACTGGGGCCTGCCGAAGACATTCGCCGATCCCGTCGGCCGACACGAGGCCGGCGAGGACTGCGGCTTTCCCGAGGACGGCCGGGAACGCCGGATTGTCCGGCTGCTGGCGCTGTCGCGGGAGATCGCCGGCCTGTGCCTGGCGACCGCGGAGGAGCGTTCGCGGATACTGGCGAGACTGCATGCCCTGGGCGGGCGGGCCGCCATCGATGCCGAGGCGCTCGGCGTGCTGTGCGACCGGACCGTGCGTGAGTGGCGCGAGTGGGCCGGCATGCTCAATGTCGTCTCGCAGCCCCTGCCGCCCTTCGACGAGATGGCCGGGGTTCAGCCGGCGCCGGCGGCAAAAGCCGTCGCCGGCGCGCCGGCCGACAAACTGCGCGTGCTGGTGGTCGAGAACGATCCATCGACCTGCCAGGCGCTGCGCGCCGTGCTGGCGGCGGCGGGCTGCGAGGTGACCGAGGCCGCCGACGGCGAGTCGGGCCTGCAGACGGCGCTGCAGATCGAGCCGCACATGATGGTGGTGGATCGCGCGGCGCCGCGCATGGACGGCCTCGCGCTCACCCGGGCGCTGCGCGAAACCCGCTCCGGGCGCGCCATCCACCTTTTCGTTCTGACGGCGCCCGGCGACGAGAATCAACTGGTCGAGGCGTTCGATGCCGGGGCGGATGACACCCTGGCGAAACCGCTCAATCCGCGGCTGCTGCTGGCGCGCCTGCAGGCCGGCTTGCGCGTGGTGCGCATGCAGCAGGAAATCGAGCGCGACCGCGAGGAGTTGCGGCGCTCCGCGGCCGAACTGGCGGTCAGCAACCGGCGCCTGCAGGAGGCCGCGTTGACCGACCTTCTGACCGGACTGCCCAACCGGCGCTACGCCATGGAACGCCTGCAGCAGGAGTGGGCGGGGGCCGTGCGCAGCAAGCGTGCGCAGGCCTGCATGGTGATCGACCTCGATGAGCTGAAACAGGTGAACGACATCTACGGTCACGACATCGGGGACGCCTTCCTGACGCAGACCGCCGCCGCCATCCGCGGCGCGCTGTGCGCCCAGGACGTGCTCTGCCGCACCGGTGGCGACGAGTTTCTGGTCATCTGTCCGGACGCCGACCTCCACGAGGCCATGGCCTGCGCGGAGCGCGTGCGCCGCGCCGTCGAGGGCCGGCCGTTCGAAGCCGGTCTGCTGCGGCTGAAGGGAACCGTCAGCGTGGGGGTGGCGGAACGCCTGCCGGAGATGGTCGATGCCGCCGATCTGATCAAGCAGGCCGACCAGGGCGCCTGCCTGGCGAAACAGCGCGGACGCAACCGGGTCGTCACCCACCAGGTTCTCGCCAAGGCGGCAACGTCTTGAGAAAAATGGGCTTTGTTATTTCGGTGGGACGCTAAAGTTTTCCTGAACGGTGCCGTTGACGGGATAACCGGAAGCTACATTCTCAGAACGGACATATCAGTGATGGAGCGTGCAAACATGGAATTGCTGCTGCGGCAACAGCCCATCAGCATGCTCATCGTGGATGATTCGGAAGACGACGCCTTCCTGCTTTTTTCCGAGCTCGCTTCCCGCGGCGCCAAGGTGGACTACAAGCGGGTCGATACCGCGCCCGACATGGCCGAGGCCGTCCTGGGCGGCGAATGGGACCTGATCATCTGCGACCACTCGATGCCCGGCTTCGATGCGCTGACCGCACTGGAAGTCCTCAAGCAGAGCGGCAAGGACATTCCCTTCATCATCTATTCCGGGCACATCAGCGACCAGACGGCTTTCTCGGCCATGCACGCGGGCGTCAACGACTACATCCAGAAGGGCAACTACGCGCGGCTGATGCCCGTCATCGAACGCGAACTGAAGGGCGCGGCGGCACGCCAGGCGGTGCGGAAGGCCGATTCGCGCATCAAGGAACTGGCCTTTTTCGACAAGCTGACGAACCTGCCCAATCACAATTATTTCTGCGCCCGCGTCACCGAACTCATTGCCGAATGCGCGAAGCTGGGCAAGACGGACTGCGGCTCGCTGCTCTACATCGATCTCGACCGCTTCCTGCGCATCAACAGCTCCTTCGGCTACGAGGCCGGCAACCTGATCCTGCGCCAGGTGGCCGAAAGGCTGAAGGAATGCGCCACCGAGTCCGGCGCCATCCTCGCGCGCTTCGGCGGCGACGAATTCGGCATCTACTATCCCGGACTGACGGACAGGGTGGCGGTGCAGAATTTCGCCGACTGGCTGAAGCAGGCTTTCCTGGCGCCGTTCATGCTGAACAATATCGAACTCTATCTGACCTGCTCGGTCGGCATCGCCCTGGTGCCGGAGGACGGCGAGCAGGTGTACGACCTGCTCATGAACGCCGAGACGGCGATGGCCAACGCCAAGCGCGGCGGCGGCAACGGCCAGCGTTTCTATTTGCGCGAAATGAACGCCACCTCGGCCGAGCGCATTGCCATGGAAAGCGAGTTGCGCCACGCTGTCGAGCGCGACGAACTGTTTCTGCAATACCAGCCCTGCGTGGATGCCACCACCCTGAACACCCTCGGCGTCGAGGCGCTGGTGCGCTGGCGGCACCCCGAACGCGGGCTGATTCCGCCCGACCGCTTCATTCCCATCGCCGACGAATCCGGCCTGATCGTCGATATCGGCGAATGGGTGCTGCGCAAGGCCTGCCGCCAGGCCAGGGCCTGGCACGATCAGGGCTATGTCGACCTGTC
>JADFDL010000035.1 GCA_018262875.1 Rhodocyclaceae bacterium
TGTGCGAATGGCCGGAGAAAACCGCAGGATGAGCCGGATCGCTACAGCCTTGGCCTCGGCCGACAAGGCCGACCCGGAACTGGCCGCCGATGTCGTGCGCACGGCGCTCGACCGCGCCGGCGTCGGCATCGCCCGCAGCGTGCTGCTCCTCCTCAGCTCGGATTTCGTGCATCAGGCCCACGCCGCCGTGCTGGCCGCCTCGCGCGCCGCGCACTGCCTGCAGGTGACCGGCTGCACGGCGCCGGGCGTATTCACCGAGGAGGACTGGGTGCTCGACCGCCCCGCCGCCTGCGCCATGGTCTTCGGTGGCGGCAGCGGACTGGCGGCGCATCCCGAGGCGGATGCCCCCCTGCTCAGCCTGGCCGCGCCGAACGCCGCCGGCCGCAGTTGGCTGGAAAGTGGCGGGCAACGCTACGGCCTGCTGTCGACCGACAACAGCGCGCACGGCGCCGGGCGCATCTGGTGCCACGGCAAGCTGGCCGCCGACGGACGCTGCGAAACGGCGGTCGCCGGTGCACGCGCGGCCATTGGCGTCTCGCGCGGGATGCGCATCCTCGGCGAGCCGCGTCCCGTAACGTGCAACGGCCGCAACGTGCTGAAGATGGGAGAACATTCCGCGCTCAATGCACTGCTGCGCGAACTGCCGCTGGACATGCGCGAAATGGAGAAGCTGCCTTTCCACCTGCTGGCAGCCGGCATCGTCAAGGGCCGGCCGGACCGCGCCATCGAGGAAGGCCGCTTCACCCTGGTGCCGATCATCGCCGCCAGCCACGAGGAACGCTCGGTCACCCTGACGCTACCGCTGGACGATGGCGACCGGATTTTCTGGGCGATGCGGCAAGGACTGGCGGCGGAAAACGACATGCGGCGGCTCGCCGGCGAACTGTCGGGAAAGCTCGGCGGGGAGCCGGACTTCGGCCTGCTTTTCTCCTGCCTCGGTCGCGGCCCCTGGTTCTTCGGCGGCGAAGACCGCGACTTGGCCGTGGTCAAGGAACGCTTTCCCGGCCTGCCGCTGATCGGCGCCTACGGCGGCGGTCAAATCGCCCCGCTCTTCAGCGGCAACGAGCAGGTGCACAACGCCGCGGTGCTGGCCCTCTTCGCCGAAAATGCCACAGAGACAGGGGCTGGCACCGGTGTTTGACCCTACGCGCGATCAGGCCCGCCTGTTCTTCCTCGAGGCCTGGCGCAAGCATGGCGCGAAGGAGTTCGTCTCGCCGCTGGAGGATGCGGCGATTCGCCTCATCTCGCTGCACCCCGAATACCACCGCCTGCTGGAAGACCGTGAAACGGCGCTCGCCCGAGAGTGGACGCCGGAATCCGGCGAGGCCAATCCCTTCCTGCACCTCTCGCTGCACCTGGCCGTCGAGGAGCAGCTCTCCATCGACCAGCCGCCCGGCCTGCGCACCGCCTTCGAGGGGCTGCTTGCCCGGCATGGCGACCGCCACGCCGCCCTGCACGACGTGCTGGAATGCCTCGGCGAAACGATGTGGCGTGCGCAGAAAAGTCAGTCTCCGCCGGACGGCGAAGCCTACGTCGAGTGCGTCAGGCGGAAAGGGCCTGCCCCCCATCCCCCTTCCCGCGGAAGGGGGTGACGGCGGTTCGCGGGTTTCACCCGCTCCATCGTCGCAATGCCGCGCCTTGGCGTGGCCCGGCGGCGCGGCTGAAAGTCAGCCGGCCCGATACGCCTGGATCTCGCGCAGATCCACCGCCAGGCCGCGCGCCAGGTCGTCGATGTCGTCCTCGAACCAGCCCAGGTGGCCGAGTGCCGCTTCCCTGGCATGCTCCCATTCGGCATCGTCTGGATAGTTGAGGAAACGCGCGACGATGTGCTCGGAAATCAGGCGTATCGCCACCAGCAGGCAGACATCGGGCGTTGCATGCCTGCCGGGCGCCGAAAAGATCACCGGTTCGTGATGGTAGCGGATGGCCCAGACCACCTGGTCGGGCAGGTACCAGTTGCGCGCCAGCAGGGCGCCGACAACGACATGGTTGGTGTGATGGCGCCCATCCTCTATCGCCGTCACCGCCAGGGGCGTGGCGTTGGCCTCCATCAGCGTCTGCCTGTAGTCGGAGAATTTCTGCATCAGGATGGCGATGCCGGCATCGTGGAAGAGACCGAACGTGTAGGCGTCGTCAGTGGATACGCCGGGCAGGCGGCCGGCCAGATAGGCCGACACCACGGCGTTGTAATTGGAGCGCTCCCAGAAGCGCGCCAACGTCGGCGCCCCGACCCCGCCCAGGCTCTGCTTGAGCACAACGCCGTAGACGATTTTCAACAGGTTGCGCAACCCCAGCACCGCCACCGCCTGCTGCACCGACTGCACCTTGCGCCGCAGGGCGAAGAAGGGCGAGTTGGCCGACTTGAGCACGGCGGCGGCGAGCGCCACGTCACCGGTGATGAGGCGCGAGATGCGGATGAAGTCGATATCCTCGCGCCGGGTTTCGCCGAGCAGTTCGACAATGATTTCCGGACAGGGCGGGACGGAAATATTCTTCATCGTCTCGGCCGCCACTGCATCGGACAGATCGGCATCGAATAAATCCGCTACATCCATCGTTGCTCCTGTTGTCGGTTCCCGCCTTCGATCCCGCTTGTTTGGCATTGTGCGCCGGATTCGGCATTGCATTGTATCGAAAAAAGCCCTCGCCTCTCCCCGCACAGCGCCTCCTGTTTGTGGATAAACCGAACCGCCAGCATCTATAATTGGCCTCTCCCCCCAGAATGGATTGTCACCATGCGCTTCGAAGGCTCCACCGATTACGTCGCCACGCAGGACCTCATGCTGGCGGTCAATGCCGCCATCGCCCTGCAGCGTCCCCTCCTCGTCAAGGGCGAGCCGGGCACCGGCAAGACCATGCTGGCCGAGACCGTCGCCGAGGCGCTTGGCCTGCCGCTGCTGCAGTGGCACATCAAGTCCACCACCAAGGCGCAGCAGGGCCTCTACGAATACGACGCCGTCTCGCGCCTGCGCGACTCCCAGCTCGGCGGCGAGCACGGCAGCCGCGTCCACGACATTTCCAACTACATCGTCAAGGGCGTGCTGTGGCAGGCCTTCAGCGCCGAAACGCCGACGGTGCTGCTCATCGACGAGGTCGACAAGGCCGACATCGAATTCCCCAACGACCTGCTGCGCGAACTCGACCGCATGGAGTTCTATGTCTACGAAACGCGGGAACTGGTCAAGGCCCGGCATCGCCCCATCGTCTTCATCACCAGCAACAACGAGAAGGAGCTGCCCGACGCCTTCCTGCGCCGCTGCTTCTTCCATTACATCAAGTTTCCCGACAAGGAAACGATGCAGAGCATCATCGACGTGCACTTTCCCGGCCTGAAGCAGGCGCTGATCCGCGAGGCGCTGGAAGTGTTCTTCGATCTGCGCGAGATTCCCGGACTGAAAAAGAAACCCTCCACCTCGGAACTGCTCGACTGGCTGAAGCTGCTCGTCGCCGAAGACATTCCGCCCGAGGCGCTGCGCACCAAGGACCAGAAGGCCGCCATCCCGCCGCTGCATGGCGCCCTGCTGAAAAACGAGCAGGACGTACATCTGTTCGAACGCCTCGTTTTCATGGCGCGCCAGAATCGCTGATGCGCGTTCTCCTTCTTCTCCTGGCCGCACTGCTGTCGCTCCCCGCAAGCGCGCTGGAGAAGGTCACCCTGCAGTTGAAATGGAAGCACCAGTTCCAGTTCGCCGGCTATTACGCAGCGCAGGAAAAAGGCTATTTCCGTGAAGCCGGGCTGGACGTGAGCATCATCGAGGCCGGGCCGGAAACCGATCCGGTACGCGAAGTGCTCGACGGTCGCGCCCAGTTCGGCGTCTCGAATTCGGCGCTGCTCCTGGAACGTGCGAAGGGCAAACCGGTGATGGCGCTGGCGGTGATTTTCCAGCATTCGCCCCTCATCCTCGCTGCGCGTCGCGATGAAGGCATCCGCACCGTTCACGACCTCGTCGACAAGCGCCTGATGATCGAGCCGCATGCCGACGAAATCTTCGCCTACCTGCGCAAGGAAGGCATCAGCGAGGCGCAGTTGCAGATACAGCCGCACAGTCTGGATCACCAGGATCTGATCGACGGCCAAACCGACGTGCTGACCGCCTACAGCACCGACGAACCCTTCTTCTTCGAGAAAAAGAAATTCGCCTACCTCGAATTGTCGCCGCGCGCCGCCGGCATCGACTTCTACGGCGACAACCTGTTTACCTCGTCCGGGCAGATCGCGCGCCGGCCCGAGCAGGTAAAGGCCTTCCGCGATGCCAGCCTCAAGGGCTGGGCGTATGCCATGCAGCACCAGGATGAGATGGCCGACCTGATCATCGCCCGCTACGGCAACCGCAAGAGCCGCGAGCACCTGCTCTACGAAGCCCGCGAAATGCACAGCATGCTGCGGCCGGACCTCATTGAAATCGGTCACATGAATCCCGGCCGATGGAAGCACATCGCGGACATCTATGCCGACATGGGCATGATGGACCGCGACTTCCCCATGCAAGAATTTCTCTACGACCCGGCGCCGCAGACCGATCGCCGCATGACGGCAACTGCCGCCGCCAGTTCAGTGCTTGCCCTGTTTCTTGCCGCCGTGATAGTGGGCTTCATCGGACTGACGCGAAAACTCCGGCAGGAAATCGCCAGCCGAAGGCTTACCGAAGCCGAACTTCGCGAAAGCGACCGGAAATTCCGCACCATTGCCGACACCTCGCCGATCGCCCTGCTCATCACCCGCCCCGCGGACGGCAAGGTGATCTATGCCAACCAAACCGCAGCCGAGCTGGGCGGCCTGCCGCTTGAAGAACTGGTCGGCAGCGATGTCACGCGCTTCTATCCGGATCCATCCGAGCGCCAGCGCTTTCTCGACGAACTGCGCGCCACCGGCTCGGTTCGCAACCAGGTCATCGAGTTCATGCGCGACGACGGCACCCCGCTGCTGACGCAACGCTCCGCCACGCTGGGAACGCTTGCCGAACAGCCGGCGCTGTTCGTTGCCATCGCCGACCTGCGCGAGCGCAAGCGGCTGGAGGCCGCGCTGCTGGCGCGCGGCGCCGCCATCGAGGCCGCCGCCGAGGGCGTCGCCATCACCGATCCGAACGGCATGATCGAGTATGTCAATCCTGCCCTGACCCGCAACACCGGCTATGCGACAGAAGAACTGGTCGGCCAGCACACGCGCATCTTCAGCAGCGGCCAGCACGAAACGGCCTTCTATGAAAACCTGTGGCATACCATCCGCCAGGGGCGCATTTGGCGCGGAGAAATCGTCAACCGCCGCAAGGACGGCAGCCTGTTTACCGAACTGATGGCCATTGCCCCGGTCTGCAACGAAAAGGGCGAGACGGTGCATTACGTCGCCATCAAGCACGACATTTCCGAGAGAAAAAAGATGGAAACCGAACTCAAGGAAAACAACGCCACGCTCCTGCACCAACTGTACGAGATCAACCGGCTGCAGGCGGAACTGCGCGAGCTGGCGGTGCGCGACGGCCTGACCAACCTGTTCAACCGCCGCTATCTCGACGAAACCCTGGAGCGCGAACTGGCACGCGCCAAGCGGGAAGGCTACCCCTTGTCGCTGGTCATGATCGACATCGATCATTTCAAGAAGCTGAACGACACCTATGGCCATCAGGCCGGCGACAAGGTGCTGCGCGAACTGGCCGCCCTCCTCTGGGGCAATATCCGGACGGAGGACGTACCCTGCCGCTATGGCGGCGAGGAATTTCTCGTCCTGCTGCCGCGCATGCCGCTGGACATCGCCCTGGAGCGCGCCGAAAGCTGGCGCAAGTCCCTGGCGTCAACCCGGGTGCCGTTCGGCGACTTCCATCTCGAGACGACCATCTCCTGCGGACTATCGGCCTATCCGGAGCATGCGCGCACCCCCGACGATCTGATACGCTGCTGCGACGAGGCGCTGTACAAGGCCAAGCGCCAGGGACGCAATCGCAGCGAAATTTTCCATCCCGACCATTCCGGCCATCCCGCCCACAAGTAGAAGCGCATGCTGATCGATTTTTTCCACCACCTGAAAGCCGGCAAGCTGCCGGTCTCGACCAGGGAATTCCTTACCCTGCTGGAAGCCCTGCAGAAGCATGTCGCCGGGCACAGCATCGACGACTTCTACTACCTCTCGCGCACCTGCCTGGTCAAGGACGAGACGAACTACGACAAATTCGACAAGGCCTTCGGCGAGTATTTCAAGGGAGTCGAGCGCATCCCCGGCCTGGAAGCCGAAATCCCCGAGGACTGGCTGCGCCTGATGGCGAAAAAGCACCTGACACCGGAGGAGAAAGCCAAGCTGCAGGCGCTAGGCTGGGACAAGCTGATGGAGGAGTTCAAGAAGCGTTTGCAGGAGCAGAAGAAACGCCATGCCGGCGGCAGCAAGTGGATCGGCACCGGCGGCTCCAGCCCCTTCGGCGCGCATGGCTACCACCCGGAGGGCATTCGCGTCGGCGGCGAATCCGCCGGCAACCGCACGGCAGTCAAAGTGTGGGAAAACCGCGAATTCAGCAACCTCGACGACAAGGTGGAACTGGGCACGCGCAACATCAAGGTGGCGCTGCGCCGGCTGCGCCGCTTCGCCCGCGACGGCGCGGCCGAAGAGCTCGACCTCGACGGCACCATCTCGTCGACGGCGCGCAACGCCGGCTGGCTCGACATCCTGATGCGCCCGGAGCGCCACAACAAGGTCAAGGTGCTGCTGTTTCTCGACATCGGCGGCTCGATGGACGACCACATCCGCGTCTGCGAGGAAATGTTCTCGGCAGCCAGGACCGAGTTCAAGCACCTCGAGTATTTTTACTTCCACAACTGCGTCTACGACCATGTCTGGCGCGACAACCGGCGCCGCCATTCCGAGCGTTTTTCATTGTGGGACGTCATGCACAAGTACGGCCCCGACTACAAGCTGATCCTGGTCGGCGACGCCACCATGAGCCCCTACGAGATCATGCAGCCGGGCGGCTCGGTCGAATACATGAACGAGGAATCCGGCGCCGCCTGGATGCGCCGCCTGCTCGACACCTACCCGCATGCGGTCTGGCTCAATCCCGAGCCGGAACACCTGTGGCCCTACCGCCACTCCATTACCCTGCTGCACAATCTGATGGGCAGCAGGATGTTCCCGCTGACACTGGAAGGCCTGGAACGGGCCATGCGCCTGCTGAGCAAGTAGCCGCCCGCCCCCAACTGATTTGCCTGCCTGCGGATGTCGTCATGCGGCGACACTGCACCTCGATGCCGCTTACGGATATCCGACGATCTGGTACGCTGTGGCAAGTCGCTCCTCTCCGGAGGCATCCCATGCCGGATTTCTCATTTTTCCCTTCATTCCCCCTCCCCTACAATGCGCTGGTCGTGTTCGGCCTGCTGTTGATTGTCGGCTACGCCGCCGGAGAGCTGTTCTCCGGCTTGCTGCGGTTGCCGCGCATCACCGGCTACCTGCTCGCCGGCATCGCCCTGGGCGAACACGGTTTCGCACTGCTCAGGGGAGACCTCTTCCGGATGACCGATTTGTTTCTCAATATCGCGCTGGGCATGATCATCTTCCAGCTCGGCCAGCGCTTCTCATTGCGCTGGCTGCGGCGCAATCCGTGGATTGTGGTCACCTCATTGCTAGAAAGCGGTTGTGCCTTCGCCGGGGTCTATTTCGCGCTGACGCGCCTCGGCATCGCCGAACCGCCCGCACTGATCGCGGCAGCCATCGCCATGTCGAGTTCTCCCCTGATCGCGTCCGTCGTAGCGCGCGACCTGCATGCCGAAGGCCAGGTTACGGAACGCACGCTCTGCCTGGTGGTCCTCAACAGCGTGCTGGCTTTCCTGACCGTTGCCTTCATGCTGTCGTTTCTGCGCAGCGACGGCACCCTCGAAAAAATCTACTTTCGGCCGCTGTATATTCTGCTCGGCTCGGTGCTTGTCGGCCTCGGCCTCGGTTTCGTGGCCGCCGTGCTGGGCCGGCTGCTGAAGCCGCGCGAGAGCGGCAGCGTAATCCTGCTCACCAGCCTCATCGTGATCGGCATCGGCACGGTGGATTCATTGCGCCTCTCGGCGCTGATCACCTTGCTGGTATTCGGCGTGATGATCAAGAATTACGTACACGAGTTTCGGCTCGCCACATTCGATACCGGGGCTTTCGGCCGGCTGTTCGTCGTCGTGCTGTTCGTCGCCTCCGGCGCCATGCTGCCGCTGCAATGGCAGCCGCAATGGGCGCTCCCGGTGCTGGCTTTCGTCGTCGTCAGGCTGGCGGTCAAGACGGCGGCAGTGACGGCCCTGGCGCGGCCAAGCGGGATTAGCCTGAAAAAAGGCGCACTGCTCGGAATGATGCTGATGCCGCTGTCGATCACGGAATTCGCACTGGTGCGCGAAACCGCGCAGAGCCACCCGGAAATCGGCGGCGAACTCGGCGCCATCGTATTCCCGGCGATCGTGCTGATGGAACTGATCGGCCCGATCACTTCCCAGTGGGCCTTGCGCCTTGCGCACGAGGCCCACGAGCCCGTCCGGGAGGCGGCGTGACTGAACCGCGCATTGCACCGGTGCTGGATTTCCAGCCTTCCGCCGGCTTGTCGATCGGCATCGAGCTGGAATTGCAGGTACTCAGCGCACACAGCTTCAACCTCGTGCGCGGCGCCCCCGATCTGCTGGACCTGATGCGGCGGGTCCGGCACCCCGGCGAATTGAAGCCCGAGATGACGGAGGGCATGATCGAGCTCAATTCCTCCATACACGAACACTACCGGCCCTTGCTGGCCGAGCTGCGCACGACGCGCGATCTTCTGGCAAAGCAGGCCGGCCGCCTCAACATCGCCATCAGCGGTGGCGGAACGCATGCCTTCCACCAGTGGGCCGAACAGCGCATCTTCGATGCCCCGCGCTTTCGCTTCCTGTCCGACCTCTACGGCTACCTGGCCAAGCAATTCACGGTGTTCGGCCAGCATATCCACATCGGCTGCCCGAGCGGCGACGAAGCGATGCGCCTGACGCACGGCCTGGCGCGCTATGTGCCTCACTTCATCGCCCTGTCGGCGTCCTCCCCCTTCTCCCAGGGGGTGGATACCGCCTTCCAGTCCGCCCGACTCAACGCAGTCAGCGCTTTCCCGCTCGGCGGTCAGATGCCCACGGTGCCGGACTGGCAGCATTTCAATCTCTACTTCGGCCGCATGTACGAGTACGGCATCGTCGACAGCATGAAGGATTTCTACTGGGACATGCGTCCCAAGCCGGAATACGGCACAGTGGAGATTCGCGTCTGCGACACCCCGCTGCAGGTCGAACGCGCGGCCCAACTGGCGGCTTACGCGCAGACACTCGCCTTCCATCTGCTGCGCATCGACAAGGCGCCACCGCCCGGGGACATCCACCTCCTGTACAACTACAACCGATTCCAGGCCTGCCGCTTCGGCCTCGACGGCAACATGATCGATGCGCGCACGCAGGAACACCGCAGCCTGCGGGACGACATCCTCGCCACGCTGACCATGCTGCACGAGGCCGCGGCGGAGACAGGCAACGAGGAACCCCTGTGGCTTATCCGTGAAGCCGTGCAGGAAGGCCGGAGCGATGCCGACCGGCTGCGCGCCCGCTATCGCGAAAGCGGCTTCCTGCCGGACGTGGTCGAGCACCAGAGCGAACTATGGATGGGGCATGCATGAGGCAGGGCGCCATGCGGCTGTTGAGCAATTGGCGAAACCCCGCCACAATAGCGCCCTTCTACAGGAGAACGGAATGAACGAATTGGAAATCGAACGCCTCGCCCGTCGCGAGGCGCTGCTCAAGCTGGCTGCCGCCGGCGCGCTCGGCGCCGGCGGCATCCTCGGCTTGGTGCGCGAGGCGCTGGCCGCCGGCTCGCTGCCGGCCACGCCCGGCTTCCGCCACATCAAGGGACCGGTCGGCGTCGATAACACGCGCGCCTCGATCGGCATGAACATCAAGCCGGGCCAGACGGTGATGACCGGCGAGGGCGCCGAAGCCGTCTACGTCATCGGCCCGGACGCCTTCCTGCAGCGC
The DNA here is from genome assembly GCA_018262875.1 of Rhodocyclaceae bacterium. Lineage (GTDB taxonomy): Bacteria > Pseudomonadota > Gammaproteobacteria > Burkholderiales > Rhodocyclaceae > Desulfobacillus. Next base: position 9,997 of record JADFDL010000035.1, read on the forward strand.
GAAAAAACCAAGATCACCTTCGAGGACAGCGCGGGAG
>JADFDL010000036.1 GCA_018262875.1 Rhodocyclaceae bacterium
ATCAGCTTGCGGGCGCCTAATAAATGCGGCTAAAGCGAGGGAAAACCCGGTCGCTCAGCTGCGCCGGGTTTTTTTGTTTTGGGGCATGAATTATGGACAAGGAATACGATCTGGACACGCTGGCGGTGCGCGCGGGCATACAGCGCAGCCAGTTCAACGAACACGCCGAGGCGCTCTATCTGACATCGAGCTTCGTCTTCGACAATGCCGCCCAGGCGGCGGCGCGCTTTTCCGGGGAAGAAGCCGGTTTCGTCTATGGCCGCTTCTCCAACCCCACCGTCAGCATGCTGCAGGTGCGCCTGGCGGCGCTGGAAGGCGGGGAGGCCTGCATCGCCACGGCGAGCGGCATGGCGGCAATCCTGTCCACCGTGATGGCGCTCATGAAGGCGGGTGAGCACATCGTCGCCTCCCAAGGCATCTTCGGCGCGACGCAGCAGTTGTTCGGCGGCATCCTGTCGAAGTTCGGCATCGACACTACTTTCGTCGCCTCGAACGCCCCGGCGGCTTTCAAGGCGGCGCTGAAGCCCCAGACCAGGCTGGTCTTCATCGAAACGCCGTCGAATCCGCTCACCGAGGTGTTCGATATCGTCGCCTTGGCCGAAGTTGCCCATGCCGGCGGCGCGCTGCTGGCGGTGGATAACTGCTTCTGCTCGCCGGCCCTGCAGCGTCCGCTGGATCTCGGCGCCGACCTAGTGATTCATTCCGCCACCAAGTACCTCGACGGACAGGGGCGCGTGCTCGGCGGGGCGGTGGTCGGACGCAAGGCGCTCACCGAAGAGGTGTTCAAGTTCTTGCGCACGGCAGGCCCCTCGATTTCCCCGTTCAACGCCTGGGTCATTCTGAAGGGGCTGGAAACCCTGCGCATCCGCATGGAGGCACAGTCGGCGGCGGCGCTTGAACTGGCGTGCTGGCTGGAGACGCAGCAGCAGGTCGCGCGGGTCTACTATCCTGGCCTGCCTTCGCACCCGCAGCATGCACTGGCGATGCGCCAGCAGAAATCGGGCGGCGCCATCGTCTCCTTCGAGGTGAAGGGCGGCCGCGAGCAAGCCTGGAAGGTGGTGGATGCGACGCGCCTGATCTCGATCACCGCCAATCTGGGCGACACCAAGAGCACCATCACCCATCCGGCCAGCACCACGCATGGGCGCATCAGCGCCGAGGCGCGTGCTGCCTCGGGGATTCAGGAAAGCCTGCTGCGTGTGGCCGTCGGCCTGGAGTCCGTGGCGGATATCCAGGCCGATCTGGCGCGCGGGCTGGCGCTTATTTGACCGATTCCTCCACCGGCTTCCGCAGCAGGCTGGCGATCACGGAGACGGCGAGGATCGCCGCCACCACGCCGAGGGACCAGGCCACCGGGATCTTGACGAACTCGACGACCAGCATCTTGGCACCGATGAACATCAGCACCAGCGCCAGGCCGACTTTCAGCAGCGAGAACCGGCTGGCGAAGTCGGCCAGCAGAAAGTACATGGCGCGCAGGCCGAGGATGGCGAAGACGTTCGAAGTGAGCACGATGAACGGATCCTCGGTGATGGCGAAGATGGCCGGGATGCTGTCGACCGCGAAGATCAGGTCGGTCACCTCCACCAGCACCAGCACCAGGAACAGCGGCGTGGCGTAGCGCACGCCTTCGCGCAGCACGAAGAAGCGTTCCCCCTCGAGCTGCTCCGTGATCTTCATGTGGCCGCGCATCCATTTCAGCACCGGATTCTTCTCCAGGTCCGGCTGGTGATCGGCGAACCAGAGCATCTTGGCGCCGGTCGCCAGCAGGAAGGCGCCGAAGAGATAGAGGATCCAGTGGAACTGGGCGATCAGCCAGGCGCCGACGAGGATCATCACGGTGCGCATGACGACGGCGCCGAGCACGCCGTAGAGCAGGACGCGGCGCTGGAACTCCGGCGGGACGGCGAAGTAGCCGAACAGCATCAGCCAGACGAAGATGTTGTCGACGGCGAGCGACTTCTCGATCAGGTAGCCGGTGAAGAACTCCGTGGCCTTGTCGTTGGCGATGTCGCGGCCGACGGTGCCGTCGAGATACCACCACAGCAGGGCGTTGAAGGCGAGGGCGAGGGCGATCCAGACGAGGGACCAGCCGAGCGCCTCGCGCACGGAAACGCGGTGGGTGCGGCCGCCGCCGAGCAGCAGCAGGTCGGCGGCGATCATGAGGACGACAAAGACGAAGAAGCCGGCCCACATCCACCAGGTGCCGATGGTTTCGATCATCGCGTTTCCCCTTTAGCCGTCAAGGCGACGGCATTCGCCCTCGATGACCCGGCCGCCGTGACGCTGCGGGCGCATCAGGGTCGTGGCAAAGGCCAGTGCGAGCAGGGTGGTGGCCGCAGCGGCGAAGCGGCTGCGGTGGGCGCGTTCGAGGAAGAAGGCGAAGATGCTGCGGATCAGGGTGTTCATGTCTGCTCCCAAGTTGCGTTTGCGCTGGATCCAACGCCGCCGGCTGGCGCGCAAACAAAAAGACCTTTGCCGGGCGGCAAAGGTCTCGCTGGAACTTGCGTTCCCCGCAGTGCCGGGGCCAATCGGCCCGTCCTGACGGCTGCTGCGGCTCGGAGCTACTCCCCTTTGTGGGTTACTGCAGGCAGTACTTTACCAATTTGGTCGGGTATGTCAAGCCGGCCACGCGAGGAGCTGGCAACCCTCGGCATCGCAGGCGAGGTAGCCACCATTTTCGTACCAGTCCGGCAACACCCAGCGTTCGCAGGGCTGGCCGTCAATGACAAGGTCGTGGCGGGCGGGGCGGTGGGTATGGCCGTGAATGAGCCGGGTGCTGCGATGAAAAGTCAGTGCCTGCAGTACGGCGGCCGGATTCACATCCATGATATCAATCGGCTTGATGCGTTTCTGCGCCTCGCTTTCGCGGCGCAGGGCTTCGATTCGGGCCTTGCGCCGGTCCAATGGCAAGGCCATGAAGGCTTGTCGCCAATCCATCGAGCGCACTTCTTCCCGGAAGGCCTGATAGGCGGCGTCATCGGTGCACAGCGTATCGCCGTGCATAAGCAGGGTAGGCGTGCCGCCGAGTTCGACGGCGGCGGGCTCGGGCAGCAAGGTCAGGCCGGCCGCGCGGGCAAAAATTTCTCCCGCGAGGAAGTCGCGATTTCCAGACATGAAGAAAATCGGGACGCCGGCATCGGACAAGCCACGCAGGCCTGCGCAGATGCCGGCATTGAAGGGATCGTCGAGATCGTCGTCACCCGCCCAGTATTCGAACAGGTCGCCGAGGATATACAACGACTCGGCCTGTCGTGCCGGGCCGGCGAGGAAATCCAGGAAGCGCCGGCTGATTTCGGGCCGGCTCGGGCAGAGGTGGAGGTCGGAGATGAACAGAACCGCCATCGCCGCCTCGTCTGTGTCAGGCAGTTTCGGCCTTCTGGATCACCACGTCCTCGACCGGCACATCCTGGTGGAAACCCTTGCTGCCGGTCTTGACGCCCTTGATCTTGTCGACCACGTCCATGCCCTCGACCACCTTGCCGAAGACGCAGTAGCCCCAGCCCTGGCCGCTCGGCGCGGTGTGGTTGAGGAAGGCATTGTCCTTGACGTTGATGAAGAACTGCGCAGTGGCAGAATGCGGATCGCCGGTGCGCGCCATGGCGATGGTGTAGCGATCGTTTTTCAGGCCCGCTTTTGAACTCATTTCGGCTTCGTTCTGGATCGGCGCATTGACCGGCTTCTGGTTCATGCCCGGCTCGAAGCCGCCGCACTGAATCATGAAGCCGTCGATGACGCGATGGAAAATCGTGTTGTCGTAGTGGCCTGCCTCGACATAGGCGAGGAAGTTCTTCACTGTCTCGGGCGCCTTGGCAGCGTCCAGTTCGAGGACGATGGTGCCGAGGGTAGTGTGCAGCTTGACCATGTTGGTTCCTTTTACTTGGCGGATTTGGCTTCCGGCAGAAGCCGGGCGGATTCGATCACGACCAGATCGGTCGGCACGTTCTGATTTCCGGTCTTCACTTTGGCGATTTTTTGTACTACGTCCAGGCCCTGAGTCACCTTACCGAAGACGGCATAACCCCAGCCATCCTGCCCGGGATAGTCAAGGAAGCCGTTATTGGCTACGTTGATGAAAAACTGCGCAGAGGCAGAATGAGGATTGGGTGTTCGCGCCATAGCCAAGGTACCGATCGTGTTCTTCAGGCCGTTCTTCGCCTCGTTCTCGATCGGTGCGCGGGTCGGTTTCTGCTTCATTCCCGGCTCGAAGCCGCCGCCCTGGATCATGAAGCCGTCGATGATGCGGTGGAATATCGTGCCGTTGTAGAAGCCGTCCTTTACATACTGGAGGAAATTCTCGACGGACTTCGGCGCCTTGTCGGCATACAGTTCGATGACAATGAGACCCTGATTGGTCTTCATCTCGACCACCGGATTGGCGGCGAAGACAGTCAGGCTCCAAAGCAGGCCGGCGGCCAGCGCGAATAGCTTCTTCATTGCAGGTTTCCCGTAAAAAAAGCAGCGGGCTTATGCGCCGCCTTCGTAGACAATCTTCCAGACACCGTCTTCCTTCATCCAGTACTGGCGCTTCTTCATGACATTGCTGAGGTTGCTGCTTCGGTAGTCCTGGTCGAAGGTGACGACGACCATTTCCTCCTTGCCCGGATTGCGGAACATGCTGATATTGGTCGTGCCGACCTTGATCCATTGCTTGCCGGAATTCACCTGGCGCTTCTGCGCCGACCACTGCTCCAAGCCCTGGCTGCCGGACTGGAAGCGCTTCGAGTAGTGGCGCAGGTATTTCTCGGTGTCGAGACTCTCCCAGTCGCGGTGCCATTCGTCGATACTTCTGGAAAGCGCAGTGCGCTCGGTCTGCCAATCGTCGAGCGAGAGCCACTCGATGCTGCTGGAGATGATCACCGGGGTGGTGCCGATCTGCAGGTTCTTCGCCAGCGCGTCGAGATCCTGGTTGGCCAGCACGACGCAGCCGTCCGAGGCCTTCGGCGGACGCGAGAAAGTATTGGAGGGCGTGCCGTGCAGCCAGATGCCGTGTCCGTTGCGGCCCTGGCGCTTGTCCCACTCGTTCGGATAGCTGATGGGGAAGGCGCCACTGCCGTAGAAGTCGGTCAGCTTCTGCCGCGGCAGGCTGGCGGTGACATGATAGACACCGACGGGAGTCTTCTTGTCGCCCTCGCGCACCTTGTCTGTGCCGGCCTTGCCGTGCGAGATGTAGTAGTCGGCGACGAAGCGCGGTCGGCCATCCACATTGCGGTAGAGGTAGAGACGGGCTTTTTGGGTGTCGACCACGACGGCAAACTTCTGCTCGGGGTGCATTTGCAGCAGGTAGCGCGGCACGTAGTCGGCTTGCGGCTTGCCGCGATAGGCATTGAGGCGGGCAATGGCCTCCTCGCGCAGGTCGGCCAGCTTGTCCTGCGGCGCGTTGTCGACATTGCCCAGCGTTTTGATCTGGCGCGAGCGGGCCATCAGGAGGTCGCCCTTGATGAGATGCCCGAGACGGAAATTGGGATAGGCCTTGAGCAGCCTCTCCGTCTGTCCGAGTGCCGCATCGAGGCGATTCTGCTCGATATGGGCGAAGACCTGGTCCAGCATCGGCTCGGGGCCGGAATCGGAATAGGTTTGTTCGGGTGAGGCGGCGGAAACTGCGCCGGCAGCGGCCAGACACAGCGCCGCGGCGAGGAGCCGAATGCCTGGGCGTTTGAGCATCAGTTGGCGACCCGCTCCTGCTGGATCAGCCATTTGCCGTCACGCCGCACCATCACCATCGCCTTGGTAGCGGAGGTCTTCAGCTTGCCGGACTTGTAGTGCTGGCGGAACTTGACGGCGGCGCGGTCGCCTTCCACCGCTACCTGGATGTTTTCGACGTCGACCTGGATCGGCTCGGCTTTGTTGATGCGGCGGGTGCGCTCGGCTTCCCAGGCGCTGCGTGCCTCCCCGGCGGGCGTCTGGAAGTCGCCGGCGTAAGCGGCGAGGTAGGCCTTGACGTCTTTTTTAGACCAGGCAGCAGCCCAATCGCGGATTGCCTTTTCGGCCTCCTTGCCGCTGGCGGATGGCTTGGCTTCGACAGTCGCAGCCGGCTTCGGCTCGGCCGGCTGGGTAGTCGGGTTTGGCTCAGCTTTTGCGACGGAGACAGGCTCCGCCTTGACGACTGGCGCGACCTCGGCTTTCGCAACAGAGGCAGGGGATGCCTGAACCTTGCCGGAGGTGCTGCGCGAAGCCAATGCCGTCGGGCGGGCGGCAACGCTCATCAGGTCGCGGATCATGGCCAGCTTGGATTGCGCACTGGCATTGGAGGAATCGATTTGCAGCGCCTTGTCGTAAGCCTGGCTGGCCATGCGGGCGTAGATATCGCCGAGGTTCTCGTGCGCCGTGGCGTAGGAGGGATGGGTGCGGATGGCCATCTCCAGCGCGTTCTTGGCCTTCTCGAACTGGCGCTGCTGGGCGTAGAGGACAGCGAGGTTGTTGTAGGGTTCCGGCAGTTCCGGATAATCCTCGGTTAGCTTGGTGAAGACGGCAATGGCGTCATTGTGACGGTTCATTTCCGTCAGGATCAGGCCCTTCATGAAGCGCGCCTGGGCATCTTTCGGCTTGGCAGCCAGCACCTGATCGGTCTTCTCCAGCGCCGGCCCGAACTGGCCCTGTTTCATGAGGCGGTTGGCTTCCTGCAGGGTGTCGGCGCTGGCGGCTGACGGAGCCAGCATGAGGGCGCCCATGCAAAGCAGGGCGGCAAGCGAACGCAGCGGGGCGGCAAAGCGGCGAGGAGTCATTATGTTATACTTTTCAGCCATAGGCATTTGAATAGCCTGTCATTCTATCAAGAACGGCGTGCGATCAACAATAATCGCCGTTTTAAGCCTGACCAAGGCTTTCCAGAGCGCTTTTCCATGCTGAAAATCCACAATACCCTGTTGCGCGACAAGCAGGTGTTCGCTCCGATCGAGCCCGGGCTGGTGCGCATGTATGTTTGCGGCATGACCGTATACGACTTCTGTCATCTGGGTCACGCCCGTGTGCTGGTAGTGTTCGACATGGTGGCGCGTTGGCTGCGCGCTTCCGGCTACCAGGTCGTCTATGTGCGCAACATTACCGACATCGACGACAAGATCATCCGTCGGGCGCAGGAGAACGGGGAGTCCATCCAGACACTGACCGACCGCTACATCGCTTTCATGCACGAGGACGCCGAGGCGCTGGGGGTGCAGAAACCCGACCATGAACCGCGCGCGACGCAGTATGTGGCGGCCATGCAGCGGCTGATCGGTGCGCTGGAAAAGAACGGCTATGCCTACGTTGCGGCCAACCGCGATGTCTGCTACAGCGTGCGCAAGTTCGAGGGTTATGGCCGCCTCTCCGGCAAGTCACTGGAGGACTTGCGGGCGGGAGAGCGCGTCGACGTGATGGAAGGCAAGCATGACCCGCTCGATTTCGTGCTCTGGAAGCATACCAAGGCAGGCGAACCGGGCGAGGCGAAATGGGATTCGCCCTGGGGCAGCGGCCGGCCCGGCTGGCATATCGAATGCTCGGCCATGAGCTCCGAGTTGCTGGGGCCGCATTTCGACATTCACGGCGGCGGCCAGGATCTGCAGTTTCCCCACCACGAGAACGAGATCGCGCAGAGCGAAGGGGCGCACGGCTGCCGCTTCGTGAATTACTGGATGCACAACGGTTTCGTGCGGGTGGATGAAGAGAAGATGTCGAAATCGCTCGGCAATTTCTTCACCATTCGCGAAGTGCTCAAGCAATACGATCCCGAAGTGGTGCGCTTCTTCATCCTGCGCGCCCATTACCGCAGTCCGCTCAATTATTCCGATGCGCACCTGGACGATGCCCGCGGTGCGCTGACGCGGCTCTATACGGCGCTGAAGGGCATTGCGCCCGAAAAGGCGGATACCGATTGGGAAGAGTCGCACGCGGCCAGATTCCGCGCGGCGATGGACGACGATTTCAATACACCCGAGGCGATCGCCGTGCTTTTCGAGTTGGCCAATGACGTGAATCGCACCCGCTCGGCTCGGCTGGCTGGCCATCTCAAGGGACTGGCCGGTGTTCTGGGCCTGCTCGAGCGCGATCCGGTGATTTTCCTCCAGGCCGCGCCAACCGCGGCCGGGCTGACCGATGCCGCAGCGATCGAAGTCCGCATCGTCGAGCGCATCGCCGCGAAAAAGGCCAAGGATTACGCCGCGGCCGACCGCATTCGCGCCGAACTGCTGGCCGATGGGGTCGTGCTGGAAGACAAACCGGGCGGCGCGACCGAATGGCGGCGCGCCTGAGTTTCGTTATTTAATGCAGGAATTGTCCGCTCTTGCTGATGATTGAGAGATCGACGAAGGTCGAACCGAAGCGCTTGCCGCCGGAGTAGTCGACCACGAAGCCACCCAAGTCGTAGTTGTTCATCGTTTCCAGTGCAGATATCAGTTTTTCCCTGGACAGATCCTTGCCCGCGCGGCGTACCGCCTCGATGAACACCTTTGCCGTGATATAGCCTTCCAGGCTGTTGTAGGTGGTGTCTTTGCTATTGGCCTTTTTCGCCGCGACGATGAATTCCTTGGAGATAGGGTAACTGGCTCGCAAGGGCGAAGGCACCACCTGGGCGATGACGATGCCATGGGCGTCCGCCCCGAGATCGGCGAACAGGGCTTTGGCGCTGAGTACCGAGACCCCGAAGAATTGCGGGCGCTCGCCGGTTTTCAGGTATTCGCGGATGAAGGCAGTCGACGCCTTGCCGGCGGTCACCATGATGATGGCGCCCGGCTGGGTCTGCGCTACCTTAGCCACAGTGGATACAAGTGCGTCCAGCTTGTTCATGTCAATGGGCGCTTCGATGGCCGGCTTGACCCCCTGGCGCTCGAAGGCGCCTTGTGCCGATTTCAGGCCGGCCTTGCCGAAGGCATCGTCCTGGTAGACAACCGCAATCGACTTCACCCCAGTGGATTTAAGCTGTTCCACCATCTTGCCGGTTTCGTCGTTGTAGCTGGCGCGGGTATGGAAGAGCAGTTTCAGTTTGGGATCGCGCAGCCCGTCCGACCCGCTCAAGGAACCGACCACGGGTACCCGGTGCTCGCTGACGAGGGGCATCGAGGCCGCCGTAGCCCCGGTTCCGATAAGGCCGAAGAGAGTGAAGACCTTGTCCTCGAACAGCAGTTTTCTGGCATTCTCCGCCGCCAGCTTTGGATCGAACTTGTCATCGTATGAGATTAGCTTGATCTTGCGTCCGCCGATGCCTCCCTTCGCATTGATCTCGTCGAAATAGATCTGCGCCCCTGCGCGGTACTGCAATCCCGGTTCGGCCACCGGCCCGCTGAACACGCCTGTTTGGCCTATGACGATGCTGCTGGGGGTAATGCCGGGATCCGCTGCGCCGGCCGGCAGGGTGCGGCACAGCGCAATGAACAATAACGGGACGAACGTGGTTCGCAACCACGCAAAGGTTGAATCCATGGCTGACCTCCTCCAAGTTATACGGAATGCGCCGGTCGGCGGAGGCCGTGTTCCCCTCTCCCGGGAATCGTCAAACGATACCCAAGGAATGAATCAAGCTCGGAAGCAGTATCGGCAGAAGAGCTGCTGCCGATCGAGTTGATTCAGATTAACGGCGAAGCGTCCGTGCGCACGAGTTCTCATATGATACAAAAAAACAGGCAATAAGCCCATTAATTGTATTTTAAATGCCGGGACAGCCGCCTGATGGGGATGCGGCAATAGCTTGAATCAGCGCAGGAACTGGCCGTCTTTGCTGATGATGGAGAGATCGACGTAGGTCGAGCCGTTGCGCTTTTTCGGGCCGAAATCCACGACCAGGCCGCCGGCATCGTAATTGCGCATGCCTTCCAGCGACGCGATGAGCTTCTCGCGGGTGAGATCCTTGCCCGTCCGTTTCAGCGCTTCGACGAATATTTTTGCGGCGATGAACCCTTCCAGGGCCGTGTAGGAATAGTCCTTGGTATTGGCTTTTGCCAGCACCTGCTGGTACTCCCGCACGACGGCATTGCTGGAGCGCCACGGC
>JADFDL010000037.1 GCA_018262875.1 Rhodocyclaceae bacterium
GCCGAGGAGGCCAAGCGCAATTACGGCGACACGATTCCCGCGACGCAGGCCGACAAGCGGCTCATCGTCATCAAGCAGCCCATCGGCGTCTGCGCCGCCATCACGCCGTGGAACTTCCCGGCGGCGATGATCACGCGCAAGGTCGCGCCGGCGCTGGCCGCCGGCTGCACCGTGGTGGTGAAGCCGGCCGAGCAGACGCCGCTCACCGCACTGGCGCTGGCCGAACTCGCCCAGCGCGCCGGCTTTCCGCCGGGCGTCTTCAACGTCGTCACCGGCAGTGCCGCCTCGGCGCCGAAGATCGGCGGCGAGCTGACCGGCAATCCGGTCGTGCGCAAGCTCTCGTTCACCGGCTCGACCGAAGTGGGGCGGCTGCTCATGGCGCAGTGCGCGCCGACCATCAAGAAAGTCTCGCTGGAGCTCGGCGGCAATGCGCCGTTCATCGTCTTCGACGACGCCGATCTCGACGCGGCGGTGGAGGGCGCGCTCGCCTCGAAGTACCGCAACACCGGCCAGACCTGCGTCTGCGCCAACCGCCTGCTGGTGCAGGACGGCATCTACGACGCTTTCGCCGTCAAGCTGGCGGCGCGGGTCAAGGCGCTGCGCGTCGGCGGCGGCATGGAGGAGGGCGTGGTGCTGGGCCCGCTCATCGACGCGCAGGCGCTGGCCAAGGTCGAGGAGCATGTTGCCGACGCGTTGGCGAAGGGCGCGAAGGTACTCACCGGCGGCCGGCGCCATGCCCTGGGCGGCACCTTCTTCGAGCCGACGGTGATCGCCGGCGTCACGCCGGACATGAAGTGCGCCCGCGAGGAGACCTTCGGCCCGGTGGCGCCGCTGTTCCGCTTCAGAACCGAGGCCGAGGCGATCGCCCTGGCCAACGACACCGAGTTCGGTCTCGCAGCCTATTTTTTCTCGCGCGACGTGGCGCGCTGCTTCCGCGTCGGCGAAGCGCTGGAGTACGGCATGGTCGGCGTGAACACCGGCATCATGTCCAACGAGGTGGCGCCCTTCGGCGGCGTCAAGCAGTCGGGCATCGGCCGCGAGGGCTCGAAGTACGGCATCGAGGACTACCTGGAGATCAAGTATCTGTGCATGGGAGGCATCGCATGAAGATCCGCGCCGCAGTCCTCGACGCCATGGGCCGCCCAGGCCCCTATGCGCAGACGCGTCCCGTCGCCATCGAGACCATCGAACTGGATGCGCCCGGCCCGGGCGAGGTGCTGGTGAAGATCACCGCCGCCGGCCTGTGCCACTCCGATCTGTCGATCATCAACGGCGATCGGCCGCGTGTCATGCCGATGGTGCTCGGCCACGAGGCGGCGGGCATCGTCGAGGAGTGCGGGCCCGGCGTCACCGACCTCCAGCGCGGGGATTCAGTGGCGCTGGTCTTCGTGCCGAGCTGCGGCCACTGCGCACCGTGCATGGAGGGCCGCCCCGCCCTGTGCGAGCCGGGCGCCGCCGCCAACGGCGCCGGCACGCTGCTCGGCGGCGGGCGCCGCCTGCACCGGCCGGACGGTTCGCTGCTGAACCACCAGGTCGGCGTCTCCTGCTTTGCCGAGTACGCGGTGGTTTCGCGCGGCACGCTGGTGAAGGTCGATGCGGAGCTGCCGGCGGACGTCGCCGCGGTGTTCGGCTGCGCCGTGCTGACCGGCGTCGGCGCCGTCATCAATTCGGCGCGCGTTCCGCTCGGCGCCACGGTGGCGATCGTCGGCCTCGGCGGCGTCGGCCTTGCCGCACTGCTCGGCGCGCATGCCGCCGGCGCGCGCCAGATCGTCGCCATCGACCGGCTCGACGAGAAGCTGGAGCGCGCCTATGCGCTGGGGGCGACGCATGCCTTCAACTCGGACGATCCGGATCTGGTGGCGCAGGTGAAGGCGGCGACGAACGGCGGCGTCGAGTACGCCATCGAGGCGGCCAGTTCGGTGGACGCGCTGGAGGTCGCCTATCGCATCACGCGGCGCGGCGGCACCACGGTGACCTGCAGCCTGCCGCATCCCGATCACCGCTTCCAGTTGCAGGCGGTGAACCTGGTGGCCGAGGAAAGGACGATCAAGGGCTGTTACCTCGGCTCGGCCGTGCCGGCGCGCGACATCCCGCACTACATCGCGCTCTACCACGCCGGCAAGCTGCCGGTGGACAAGCTGATCACCTCGCGCATCAGGCTCGACGAGATCAATGCCGGTTTCGACCGCCTGGCGGCGGGCGAAGCGGTACGGCAGGTGATTGTCTTTTAATTGCTCCCCTCGCCCGCGTGCGGGAGAGGGGCTGGGGGAGAGGGTTAGCGGCCGAAGATGCCGCGCAGGAGGTTGCCGGGGCTGGGCAGCCCGCCGGATTCCTCCTTCTCCTGCTCGGGCTGCGCGCGCGACGAGCCGCGCCGGCCGCCGCCCTCGTCGTCCATGCCGAGCAGGGTCATGCCGGTCGACTTGACCCGCACGCGCACCGCCCACTCCGGATTCCACGGCGCCTTCGGATTGGCGGGCCGCGGCGGATGCGCCAGATTCAGTTCCGGCCCGTAGGCGATCATGCGCACCATCGCGCCCTCGACGCCGGCGAAAATGCCGGCGGGAATCGCGCAGCGCTGGGTGCTGGTCGGCAGGATGACCTTCTCCTTGAGGAGCCGGTCGATCTGCGCCGGCGGCAGGTAATCCATCAGGCCCCAGCCGGGATCGGGCTGCTCGCTGGAACTCCAGACGATCATTTCCTGCTCGCCCCTGGCGCCCATGGCCGAGAGGAAGTAGGCGCGGGCGTTGTTGACGTCGCCCCAGCCGACGCTGACCGCGCCCTTGGGATCGCCCTGAGCCGACATGTTTATCTTCGGCATGAAGTCGTGGCCGGCGCCGACGGCGAACCTGAGGCCGGCCGGCACGCCATCGCCCGAGACGGCATGGTCGCCGTTCAGCGAAGCATTGGCCGGCACGCGCTTCCTGTCCTGCTCGTTCGGCCACACCGAGCGTCCGGCCACGGCCTTGGCGCCGCGATCCGGCGCGAAGCGGCCGATCATGAACTTCGCGTATTCATCCGGCGCCGCCTTGGCGAAATCCAGCACGCGCGGCTGGCCCGGGCGCACCGTCTCGCCACAGCCCCAGTAGAACAGCAGCCGGCCCTTCGGCTTTTCCATGTCGCCGGGCTCGCCTTCGCGGCCACGCTCGGTCTGCACCGGCACCAGGGGCAGGGCGCTGCCCATGTTCAGCGCCGGCGGGATGGCATGGCTGCCGAGCGTGCCCGACGGCTTGTTGCGCGTGTGCAGCGCGGTGTCGAGCCACTTGCCCGGCGCGCCGCCTGCGTTCCTGGTGCCGCCGAAGAAACCGCCGCCGAACATGCCCATGCTGCCTTCATCCATGTCGCCCATGCCGGGAATCGACATGCTGTGGGTGGCGACGTCGGCCCAGAATTGGGCGACCGGCGGCTTGCTCTGGGCGAGGGCGCCAAGTGGCGGCAGCGCCAGCAGGGCGGCGATCACAGGGGTGGCAACAGAATGGGTGCGAAGGGTCATGTCCGGCTCCGGAAAAAGAACGGTGGCATTCTAGCCGAAATGCCGCGTGCGGCATTCGGCGCACGTTGCGAGGGGATCAGCGACAGTGGGCGTCGGCCTGCTGCTGCCAGCCGGCGATCTGGCGCTGGCGTTCTTCGTCGCTCATGTACTCGCGCTCACCCTGCGGGTCGACGCGGAAGATCGGCCGCTCGCGCTTGAGCGTGTCGAGCGCGCCGCGCGCGTGCAGGCATTTCTGCTGCGCCTCCTGAGCGGACTGCTGCGCTTCCTTCTGCTGCTTCTCCTGCTGGAAGCGGCGCTCGTTGGCATCCTGCTGCTGTTCCTGCCAACTGCGGCTGCGCGGCGCGGCCTGGCTGCCCGGTGGCGGCGGGGCGACATTCATTTTCTGCCCGGTATTTCCGGCGGGCGGCCGATCCGAGTAGTGCACGCCGCCCTTCTCGTCCGTCCATTTGTAGAGCCCCTGTGCGACGGCGGCGAAGGGCAAAAGGAGCGCAGCGAGCAGCAGCCCGGTTTTCATGCCTTGCGATAGACTTCGGCGCCGCCCCGGACGAATTCCACCGCCTTCTGCTCCATGCCTTTTTTCAAGGCTTCTTCTTCGCTGACGCCCTGCGCCGCGGCGAAGTCGCGCACGTCCTGGGTGATCTTCATCGAGCAGAAGTGCGGTCCGCACATGGAGCAGAAGTGCGCGAGTTTCGCCCCCTCCTGCGGCAGCGTTTCGTCGTGGAATTCGCGCGCCTTGTCCGGGTCGAGGCCGAGGTTGAACTGGTCGTCCCAGCGGAACTCGAAGCGCGCCTTCGACAGGGCGTTGTCGCGGATCTGCGCGCCGGGGTGGCCCTTGGCGAGGTCGGCGGCGTGGGCGGCGATCTTGTAGGCGATGATGCCGTCCTTGACGTCGTCCTTGTCCGGCAGGCCGAGGTGTTCCTTCGGCGTGACGTAGCAGAGCATGGCTGTGCCGTACCAGCCGATCATGGCGGCGCCGATGGCGCTGGTGATGTGGTCGTAGCCGGGCGCGATGTCGGTGGTGAGCGGGCCCAGCGTGTAGAACGGCGCCTCGCCGCAGTATTTCAACTGCAGATCCATGTTCTCCTTGATGAGGTGCATGGGCACGTGGCCGGGGCCCTCGATGATGGTCTGCACCTCGTGCTTCCAGGCGATCTGCGTCAGCTCGCCCAGTGTTATCAGTTCGCCGATCTGTGCTTCGTCGTTGGCGTCGTGGATCGAGCCGGGGCGCAGGCCGTCGCCGAGGCTGAACGACACGTCGTAGGCCTTCATGATCTCGCAGATGTCCTCGAAGTGCGTATAGAGGAAATTCTCCCTGTGGTGGGCGAGGCACCACTTGGCGAGGATCGAGCCGCCGCGCGAGACGATGCCGGTCATGCGCTTCGCCGTCATCGGGACGTAGCGCAAGAGCACGCCGGCGTGGATGGTGAAGTAGTCGACGCCCTGTTCGGCCTGCTCGATCAGCGTGTCGCGGAAGATTTCCCAGGTGAGGTCCTCGGCCTTGCCGTCGACTTTCTCCAGCGCCTGGTAGATCGGCACCGTGCCGATCGGCACCGGACTGTTGCGCACGATCCACTCGCGCGTCTCGTGGATGTTCCTGCCGGTGGAGAGGTCCATCACCGTGTCGCCGCCCCAGCGGATCGACCAGGTCATCTTCTCGACTTCCTCCTGGATGCTGGAGCCGAGCGCCGAGTTGCCGATGTTGGCGTTGATCTTGACGAGGAAGTTGCGGCCGATGATCATCGGCTCGGCTTCCGGATGGTTGATGTTGGCGGGAATCACGGCGCGCCCGCGCGCCACTTCGTCGCGGACGAATTCGGGCGTGATGATTTTCGGAATGGACGCACCGAAGGATTCGCCGGGATGCTGGCGCAGGATCAGTTCGGAGAGGCCCTCGCGCTTCTGGTTTTCCCTTATCGCGATGAACTCCATCTCCGGCGTGACGATGCCGCGGCGGGCGTAGTGCATCTGCGAAACATTCATCCCGGCCCTGGCGCGGCGCGGTTTGCGCTTCAGGTCGAAACGCATTTCGGCGAGTTGCGGATCGGCCTCGCGCTCGCGGCCGTAGGCGGAGGAAAGTGCCGGCAGTTCCTCGCTGTCGCCGCGTTCCTCGATCCACCGCTGGCGCAGCGGCGCCAGGCCCTTGCGTATGTCGATCGTGGCCTGCGGATCGGTGTAGGGCCCCGAGCAGTCGTAGACGCAGATCGGCGGATTCTTCTCCGCTCCCATGCCGGCCGGTGTGTCGGACTGGCTGATCTCGCGCATCGGCACGCGGATGTCGGGGCGGCTGCCGGTGACGTGGATCTTGCGCGAATGCGGCAGCGGCTTGACGGCCGCCGCATCCACATGGGCGGACGTGGCGACGAATTGCTCCTTGGCGTTCATGGTGTTTCCTTCCAGAGGGAATGCGGGAAGGAAGTCGTTGCGGCTTCCCTACGACGGCATTACCCGTACAGGTTCAAAGGGTATGATCTCAGCCGGACTTCGCCCTGGCACCCCAAGTCGCCGAAGCTACTGCAAACTGGCGCGGGATGCAAGGCAGGCAGCGCTTGTGGTAGCTTGCGGAAACGCTCGGGCAAGGGGGGATCGATGACGCTTGGCTGGATCCTGGTCGGATTGGCGGCGGCCTGCCTGCTCTGGGGCATTGTCCTTTTCAACCGCCTGGTGGCGCGGCGCAATCACGCGAAGGAGGCCTGGAGCGGCATCGACGTGCAGTTGAAGCGCCGCCACGACCTGCTGCCGAAGCTGGTCGAGACGGTGAAGGCCTACGCCGGCTACGAGCGCGAGGTTTTGCGCGAGACCGTCGATGCCCGCGCCACGGCGCCGTCGCCGGCGCGCGCCGCCGCCGAGAACGCGCTCACCGGCCGCCTGCGCGAGCTGCTCGCCGTGGTCGAGGCCTATCCCGAGCTGAAGGCCAACAACAGCTACCTTGATCTGCAGGCGCAGATTACGGATGCCGAGGAGCAGATCCAGTTCGCGCGGCGCTACTTCAACGGCACGGTGCGCGAGCTGAACATCCTCGTTGATTCCTTTCCCAGCAACCTCGTCGCCCGCCTGTTCGGCTTTGCGCCGATGGCGTACTTCGAGATCGAGCTGGCCACCCAGCGCCAGAGCCCGGCGCTGCCCTTCCGATGATGCGACTCATCCTCCTCGCCGTCCTCTGGGGACTGACTTTTTCCACTGCGGCGGCGCCTTCGGAATTCGGCGGTGAGACCATCCGCGAATTCGATGCCTGGATCGAAGTGCAGGCGGACGGTTCGCTGGACATCACTGAAGTCATTCTGGTGAATGCCGAGGGGCAGCAGATCAAGCGCGGCATCTACCGCGACTTCCCGACGATCTACCGTGCCTGGCACGGCCGCGCCGCGGTGCCCTTCGAGGTGCGCTCGGTGACGCGCAACGGCGTGGAGGAACCCTGGCATACCAAAGAGCAGTCAAACGGCGTCCGCCTCTACATCGGCCACGCCGACCGCAACGTCCCGCGCGGCCTGCACCGCTACGAAATCCGCTATCGCACCGATTGGCAGCTCGGTTTCTTCCCCGACCGCGACGAGCTGTACTGGAACGTCACCGGCAACGGCTGGTCGTTCATCGTCGAGCGCGCCACGGCGTCGGTCGTCCTGCCGCGGGCGCTGCCCGCGGCCGCGCTGACCCTGGAGGCCTACACCGGCCATGCCGGCGAGAAAGGGCGCGACTGGCGCGCGCGCGTCGACGCCGAGGGGCGGGCGCGCTTCATGACCACCGCGCCGCTGATGCCCAACCAGGGCCTGACCGTCGTCGTCGGCTGGCCCAAGGGCCTTGTCGCCGAGCCGACGCGCGAGCAGCGCTTCGCCCGCTGGTCGCGCGACAACCCGGAATGGCGCGCCGGCCTCGCCGGCCTCGTCCTGCTGCTCGCCTATTACTTTGTTGTCTGGCACCGCTACGGGCGCGATCCGGCCGGCGCCACGGTGATTCCGCGCTTCGTCCCGCCGAAGGACGTCTCCGCCGCCGATGCGCGCTTCCTCGAACGGCGCGGCTATGACGACCGCGTGTTCACCGCCGCCGTGGTGGCGCTGGCGGTCAAGGGCCATCTGCGCCTCAGGGAAGACGACGACCGTGAATACACCCTGGAGCGGCCGCGCGACACCGCTGCCGAGCCGCTCGCCAACGACGAGCAGGCCCTGCTGGACGCGCTCAAGCTCGCGCCGGGCGACGCGCTGCCCCTGCGCAGCGAGCACGCCGCGACCCTGCAGGCCGCCCACAAGGCGCTCAAGGGCGCGCTGCGCAAGGAGCACCTCAAGCAGCATTTCGTCAGCAACGGCGTGTACCTGATCCCGGGCCTGGTCGCCAGCGTCGTCGCGCTCGCCGTCGCCACCTTCCAGACCAGCCGCCCCGATGCGCTGGCGCTGTTCATGCTGGTGTGGCTCACCGGCTGGACCTTCGGCGTCTATATGATCGTGATGCAGGCGGCGAGCATCTGGCGCCAGTTCCTGTCGGGCAAGTGGCTGATGGTCGTGCCGGCGCTGTTCATCACGGTCTTCTCGATCCCCTTCATAGGCGGAGAGCTGGTCGGACTCTATGTCCTGTTCACCCAGGGATCGCCCGTGATGGCCGTGCTGCTGCTCCTGCTCGTCGGCGTGAACTTCGCCTTCTATCGCCTGCTGCGGGCGCCGACCCTGGCCGGGCGCAAGCTGCTCGACGAGCTGGCCGGCTTTCGCATGTATCTCGATGTGGCGGAGAAGGACGCGCTGCGCGTGCGGAGCGGACCGGAGCGGACGCTCCGGCTGTTCGAGAAATACCTGCCCTATGCGCTGGCCCTCGGCGTCGAGAACGCCTGGGCCGAGCAGTTCTCCGACATCCTGGCCAGGGCCAGGGCGCAGGGCGGCGCCGACGCCGTGCCGCGCTGGTACAGCGGCGCTTCCTGGAGCGCGCCGGGGAACGGTTTCGCCAGCGCCCTGTCCGGGGGGCTGGCCGGCGCCATTGCCTCAGCCTCCACTTCGCCCGGCGGCGGCAGTTCCGGCGGCGGGGGCGGCGGCTCTTCCGGCGGGGGTGGCGGTGGCGGAGGCGGGGGAGGCTGGTAAGCGGAGAGATTGACAGCAGGAAAGCGTGAATTTATATTACTGACCGGTCAGTAATATATAACGCCTGATGCCTGCTCCCAAGACCCGCTGGAAGCGCCGCAAGGAAGCGCGTCCGCAGGAACTCACTGCCGCCGCCCTCGAACTCTTCGTCGAGAAGGGTTTTGCCACGACGCGCCTGGACGAGGTGGCGGCGCGGGCGGGCGTCTCGAAGGGCACGCTCTATCTCTATTTCGAAAGCAAGGAAGAGCTGTTCAAGGCAGTGATCCGCGAGGGCCTGCTGCCCCTGCTGGCGGAAGGCGAGGATTTGGTGGCCCGCATGCCCGGCCCGGCCAGCGAGCTCTTCCAGGCGATCGTCATGCGCTGGTGGGAAATGGTCGGCGAGAGTCCGATCGGCGGCATTCCCAAGCTGATCTTCGCCGAGGCGCGCAACTTTCCCGAGATTGCCCGCTTCTACGCGGAGGAAGTGATCGAGCGCGGCAAGCGCCTCCTCGTCGCGGTTTTCCGCAGGGGCATCGACTCCGGGGAGTTCCGTCCCTTCGATCCCGAATCGCTGGTGCATATCGTCTTCTCGCCGCTGATGATGCGCGTGATCTGGAAGCACTCGCTCGACTGCTGCGGCGTGACTACCGTTCCGATCGATATCTATCTCAGGGAATACCTCGAACTGACGCTGCGCGGCTTGCGCAACGACGTGCCGGTTCAGCAAGAGAGCGTCAAATGAATAAAAAAACGAAATGGCTGATGGCGCTGCTGGCCATCACCTCCTCACTGAAGGAAATTCAATGAATCTGCGAATTCTCGGTGCTGTGCTGGCGGCCGTGCTGACGGCCGCTTGTTCAAAGCCGGAGGAGCCGGCGCAGCCGTTGCGCACGGTGCGGGTCATGAAACTCGACAACGCCGCCGTATCGGGGGGGCTGACTTTTCCCGGCGAGGTGCGCGCCCGCTTCGAAGCCCGCCTCGGCTTCCGTCTCGGCGGCAAGCTCGTCGAGCGGCGCGTCGATGTCGGCGCCGCGGTCAAAAAAGGCCAGGTGCTGGCGCGCCTCGATGCGCAGGACGTGGCGCTGCAGTCGGGCCAGGCCGAGGCGAATCGGGCGCTGGCCGAGGCGGAGGCCAAGCGCTACCGAGACCTGCGGGCGAAGAACTTCGTCAGCCAGGCGGTGCTCGACGCGAAGGAGACGGCGTTGAAGACAGCCGAAGCGCAGGCCGGCGTGGCGCGCAACCAGGCCAGCTATGCCACGCTGGTGGCCGACCGCGACGGCGTGGTGACGGCGGTGGAAGCCGAGGCCGGCCAGGTGGTGGCCGCCGGCCAGACGGTGGTGCGCGTCGCCGAAGGCAACGAGAAGGAAATCGTCATCGCCGTGCCGGAAGG
>JADFDL010000038.1 GCA_018262875.1 Rhodocyclaceae bacterium
CTCTACCCTGTCGGCGATGCGCTGCCGGCTGCGCCGGCTACGGCAATGGAAGTGGATCGCTTCATTTCCGAAACCGACGCGCTGCTGCGCCGCGAGCATCGTCATGACTATTGCGGCATCGTCTACGCCGATGACGTCGAGGCGCCGCGCATGGTAAAAATCTACGATCCAAACAACCTCGGCGTTTCCTGCGGCTCGAGCAAGCATCCGCCCGCGCCGGGCTGGGTGATGAGCCGCGTGCCGCCGGTCGAAGTCCAGCGCGCCGGCCCCTTGCCGGAATCCCGCAAGCGCTGGTGGCAGTCGCTTTTCGGTAACTGAATCTCCAGCTTGCCCTTCGACAAACCCCGGATCATAATTCCGACTAAATTACTCGGAATTCAGTCCAGACATGCCCAACAGACTCGCCGGCGAAACCTCACCCTATCTTCAGCAGCACGCGGAGAACCCTGTGGATTGGCGCCCCTGGGGTGAGGAAGCGCTCACCCTGGCGAAGCGGGAAGGCAAGCCGATCCTGCTTTCCATCGGCTACTCGGCCTGCCACTGGTGCCATGTCATGGCGCACGAATCCTTCGAGGATGCGGAAGTCGCGGCGACGATGAACCGCCTGTTCGTGAACATCAAGGTGGATCGCGAGGAGCGGCCCGACCTCGACCAGATCTACCAGACCGCCCACCAGATGCTGACCAGCCGCGCCGGCGGCTGGCCGCTGACGATGTTCCTCACGCCGGAGGGCACGCCTTTTTTCGGCGGCACCTATTTCCCGAAAGCACCGCGCTACGGCCTGCCCGGCTTCCCTGGCCTCTGCCAGCAGGTGGCCGATGCCTGGCGCGACCGTCGCGCCGACATCGAGCAGCAAAACGGCGAATTGCTCAAGGCGCTCTCGGCGGGTGCCACGACTCGGCCCTTGAGCGGAGAACTCACGGCCACCCCCCTCAAGCTTGCCGTCGAGCGTGCGGCGCAATCCTACGATGCGGATTTCGGCGGTTTCGGCGGCGCGCCGAAATTCCCCCATCCGGCCGACCTGGAACTGCTGCTGCGCCGCCATGCGGCGACGGGCGAGGCGCGCTGCGGCGAGATGGCGCTGCATACCCTCCGCTGCATGGCCGAAGGCGGGCTCTACGATCAGCTCGGCGGCGGCTTTTGCCGCTACAGCGTGGACGAACGCTGGGCGATCCCGCACTTCGAGAAGATGCTCTACGACAACGGGCCGCTGCTGCGCCTCTATGCCGATGCCTGGCGGGTGTCCGGGGACGAGCTGTTCAAGCGCGTCGCCGAGGAAACCGCCGGCTGGGTCATGCGCGAAATGCAGTCGCCGGAAGGCGGCTACTTTTCCTCGCTGGACGCCGACTCCGAGCACGAGGAGGGCAAGTTCTACGTCTGGTCGCGGGAAGAAGTCAGTCGCTGTACCACGGCGGAGGAATACGCGGTGGCGGCGGCGCACTACGGCCTCGACCGGGCGGCCAACTTCGAAGGCGCGCACTGGCATCTGGTGGTCGCCCGGCCGCTGCCGGGAGTCGCCGCCGCGCTGGGCAGACCGCTGGCGGAATGCGAAGCCCTGCTCGCCTCGGCGCGCGAAAAGCTGTTCGCGGCGCGCGAGGAACGCATCCGCCCGGGCCGAGACGAGAAAATCCTCGTCAGCTGGAATGCCCTGATGATCGAAGGCATGGCCCATGCCGGCCGCGTGCTCGGCCGAGACGACTGGCTGGATTCGGCACGCCGCGCGCTGGCGTTCATCCGCCGCGAAATGTGGAAGGACGGCCGCCTGCTCGCCACCAGCAAGGACGGGCGCGCCCATCTCAACGCCTACCTCGACGATTACGCCTGCCTGCTCAAGGCCGTGCTGGAACTGCTGCAGGCGGAATTCGACGCCGGCTGGCTCGTCTTCGCCGAAGCGCTCGGCGACGCCCTCCTTGCGCATTTCGAGGATGCGGCCGGCGGTTTCTGGTTCACCAGCCACGACCACGAAGCGCTGATCCACCGCGTCAAGACCGGACACGACAACGCCACCCCCTCGGGCAACGGCGTCGCGGCCTTTGCCTTGCAGCGCCTGGGCCATGTGGCCGGCGAAACGCGGTTTCTGGAGGCCGCGGACCGTACCCTGCGGCTCTATTACCCGGACATGGAGCGTCAACCCGGCGGTTTTGCCACCCTGCTGGCCGCGCTGGACGAAGCGATTGTCCCTCCTGCCGTCGTTGTTTTGCGCGGCCCACAAGACCAACTCACTGAGTGGAAAAGAAAAATCTCAGAGCGTTATTGGCCCTGGACGCTGACGCTGGGGGTGCCAGCGCAGGCCGACGAGCTGCCGCCCGCCTTGAACAAACCGCTGAAGGATGGTGTCAACGCCTGGGTCTGCTCGGGCGTTAAGTGCCTTGAGCCGATTGACGATTTCTCTTGTCTGGAACGGGTTTGCAAGTCCCCGGAATTGATTTAGAGTATCGGCGCTTTATCCAACCACGCCTAAGAGGAATTAGATAAATGAAACTGCTGAAAACCCTGCTGCTCGCCGGTGCCGGCCTGCTGATCGCCGGCCAGGCCTCCGCCGACGAAGCCCTGGCGAAAGCCAAGAACTGCATGAGCTGCCACGCTGTCGACAAGAAAGTCGTCGGTCCGTCCTACAAGGATGTTGCCAAGAAATACGCCGGCCAGGCCGATGCCGCCGCCAAGCTGGAAGCCAAGGTCAAGAAGGGTGGCTCGGGCGTCTTTGGCACGGTGCCGATGCCGCCGAACCCGTCCGTCAGCGACGCCGACATCAAGAAGCTGGTGGCCTGGGTCCTCGCGACCAAGTAACCGGTTTCAGCCGCATCGAAAGGCCAGCCTGCGGGCTGGCCTTTTTTATTGACATCGCCGGAGGCGGGCAGCACAATCGCGGCGCGTTCGCCCACTAAAAAAACACCTGTTCTGGAGACGATAAACATGCGATTCACCGCCAAGACGACCAGCCTCGCCGTCGCTTCCGCCCTTATCGTATTCGGCTGCGGCAAGGAAGCGCCGCCGCCGCCCCCGCCGCCGAAGGCAGAGCAGCCGCCCGCGCCGCCGCCCAAACCGACCTTGACGGTGAAAATCGGCCACTCCTCGCCGCTGACCGGCCCGCAGGCGCATCTGGGCAAGGACAACGAGAACGGCGCGCGCCTGGCCATCGAGGAAGCCAACGCGAAGAAACTCGGAATCGGTGGCGCCATGGTGACCTTCGAGCTGCTCGGCGAGGACGACCAGGCCGATCCGAAGCAGGGCACCACGGTGGCGCAAAAGCTGATCGATGCCAAGGTGAATGGCGTCGTCGGCCATCTCAATTCCGGCACCACCATCCCCGCTTCCAAGCTTTATTCCGACGCCGGCATCCCGCAGATCTCGCCCTCGGCGACCAATCCGAAATACACGCAGCAGGGCTTCAAGACCGCCTTCAGGGTGATGGCCAACGACGAGCAGCAGGGCAAGGTGCTCGGCGACTACGCTACGAAACAACTGGCCGGCAAGAAGATCGCCATCGTCGACGACCGCACCGCCTACGGCCAGGGTGTCGCCGACGAGTTCGAGAAGGCCGCCAAGGCCGGCGGCGCCAACATCGTCGCACGTGAATTCACCAACGACAAGGCCACCGACTTCGCCGCCATCCTCACCAAGATCAAGTCGAAGAAGCCGGATCTGGTCATGTACGGCGGCATGGACGCCCAGGCCGGCCCGATGGCGCAGCAACTCAAGAAGCTCGGCGTGAAGTCGAAGATGATCTTTGCCGACGGCGGCTGCACCACCGAGTTCCACAAGCTGGCGGGCGACGCGGCGGAAGGCCACTACTGCTCGCTGCCCGGCTATCCGCTCGACAAGATGCCGGGCGGCAAGGTCTTCATGGAGAAGTACAAGGCGAAGTTCAACGTCGACATCCAACTCTACGCGCCCTATGCCTACGATGCGGCCAACGTCATGATCGACGCCATGCAGCGCGCCAACTCGGTGGAGCCGGCGAAATACCTGGCCGAGTTGCCGAAGACCGCCTTCGATGGCGTCACCGCCAGGATTACCTTCGACGAGCGAGGCGATGTCAAAGACGGCGCCATCACCCTCTATCAGGCAAAAGGCGGCAAGTGGGAGACGCTGGAGACGGTCGGCGGTGCTGCGCCGGCGCCGGCACAGCCGGCAGCAATGGGTGGCATGTCGGGAATGACGGCCACTCCGACAGCAGCAGCGGCGCCTGCCGTACCCGCTGTCGCACCCGCCGCAGCACCGACCACCCCGGCCGAGAAGAAGTAAGCACGACGTAGTCGACTGAAAACGGCACCTTCGGGTGCCGTTTCTTCATCGAATGGACACCTTCATCCAGCAGATCATCAACGGCCTCGTCCTGGGCAGCATCTATGCCCTCGTCGCGCTCGGCTACACAATGGTCTATGGCATCCTCGGTCTGATCAATTTCGCCCACGGCGAAGTGGTGATGATCGGCGCGCTCACCGCGCTGACCGTCATCAAGCTGCTGGCCAACAGCGACCTACCCGGCACGCTGGTCGTGCTGATCGGCCTGCTGGCGGCGGTCCCGGTGTGCATGGCGCTCGGCTTCGCCATCGAGCGCATCGCCTACCGGCCGCTGCGCCTCGCCCCGCGCCTCGCCCCGCTCATCACCGCCATCGGTGTCTCCATCGTCCTGCAGCAACTGGCGATGATTTTCTGGGGCCGCAACTACCACGCCTTCCCGCCGATCCTGCCGACCAGCGGGCGCGACATCGGCGGCGCCCATATCACCGACGTGCAGATCGTCATCGTCCTGCTCGCGGTGGCGATCATGGCCGGGCTGATGCTGCTGGTGAATCGCACGCGGCTCGGCCGAGCCATGCGCGCCACGGCAGAGAACCCGCAGATCGCCGGACTGATGGGCGTGAACATCAACGTCATCATCTCGGCGACTTTCCTCATCGGCTCGGCGCTGGCGGCGGTGGCCGGCACGATGGTCAGTGCCAATTACGCCATCGCCCACTACCACATGGGCTTCATCCTCGGCCTCAAGGCATTCACCGCCGCGGTGCTCGGCGGCATCGGCAACCTGCCCGGGGCGATGCTCGGCGGCGTGCTGCTGGGACTGATCGAATCGCTCGGCGCCGGCTACATCGGCGATCTCACGGGGGGCTTCCTCGGCAGCCACTACCAGGACGTGTTCGCCTTCTTCGTGCTGATCCTCGTGCTCGTTTTCAGACCTTCCGGCCTGATGGGTGAAAAAGTGGCGGAACGGGCGTGATCACTGACAGGCGCAAAGCCCTTATGGGCATGGTGCTGATCGGCGTGGCGCTGGCCCTGCTGCCCTTCCTCGTCGGCAAGGGCCTGGGCAATTCCTGGGTGCGCGTGCTCGACTTCGCCCTGCTCTACGTCATGCTGGCGCTGGGACTGAACATCGTCGTCGGCTTCGCCGGCCTGCTCGACCTCGGCTACATCGCCTTCTATGCGGTGGGAGCCTACCTGTATGCCCTGCTCGCCTCGCCGCACTTCGGTTTGCACTGGCCGGTGTGGGCCGTGCTGCCGCTGGGCGCGCTGGTGGCCGGGCTCTTCGGCGTGCTGCTCGGCGCGCCGACGCTGCGGCTGCGCGGCGACTACCTTGCCATCGTCACGCTCGGCTTCGGCGAGATCGTCCGCATCTTCATCAACAACCTCAACGCGCCGGTGAACATCACCAACGGCCCGCAGGGCATCAGCCAGATCGACCCGGTGCGCATCGCCGGCGTGCCGCTGTCGAAAACGCTGGAGGTGTTCGGCATCGGCTTTCCCTCCGTCTATCTCTACTACTACCTGTTCCTGGCGCTGACCCTGCTCATCGTCTTCGTCTCCATTCGCCTGGAGGATTCGCGCATCGGCCGCGCCTGGGTGGCGATCCGCGAGGACGAGATCGCCGCCAAGGCCTGCGGCATCGACACGCGCAACGTCAAGCTGCTCGCCTTTGCCATGGGCGCCACCTTCGGCGGCGTCGCCGGCGGCCTCTTCGCCGGCTTCCAGGAATTCGTCAGCCCGGAGAGTTTCGGCCTGATGGAGTCGATCATGGTGCTGTGCATGGTGGTGCTGGGCGGCATGGGCCACATTCCCGGCGTCATCCTCGGCGGCCTGCTGCTGGCCATCCTGCCCGAGGCCTTGCGCCACGGCGCCGTGCCGATGCAGCAGGCGGCCTTCGGCCGCGTGCTGCTCGATCCCGAGTCGCTGCGCATGCTGCTGTTCGGCCTCGCGCTGATCGCCGTCATGCTGTATCGGCCCGCCGGCCTGTGGCCGGAGGCGCGGCGAAAAAGAGAATTCCTGGCCGAGAAAGCCAAATGAACGAACTCCTGCTCGACGCCCAGTCGATTAGCAAGAGCTTCGGCGGCGTACGCGCGCTGCACGACGTCTCGCTCTCCATCCGCCGCGGCGAGATCTACGGCCTGATCGGCCCCAACGGCGCCGGCAAGACCACCTTCTTCAACGTCCTCACCGGCCTCTACACGGCGGACCGCGGCCGGTTCGTCTTCGACGGCGCGCCGCTGAACATTTCCGCACCGGACGAAGTGGCCGCCGCCGGCATCGCGCGCACCTTCCAGAACATCCGCCTGTTCGCCAACATGACGGCGCTGGAGAACGTCATGGTCGGCCGCCACCTGCGCACCTCGGCCGGCGTCGTCGGCGCCGTGCTGCGCAACCGCGCCACGCGCGAGGAGGAGGCGGCCATCGCGCAGCGTGCCCACGAATTGCTCAAGTATGTCGGCATCCACCGCCACAGCAACATCCTGGCGCGACACCTCGCCTACGGCGACCAGCGCCGGCTGGAGATCGCGCGGGCGCTGGCGACCGAGCCGAAGCTGCTGGCGCTGGACGAGCCGGCCGCCGGCATGAACGCGACGGAAACCGGGGCCCTGAAGAAACTGATCGAGGCCCTGCGCGCCGACGGCCTCACCCTCCTGTTCATCGAGCACGACGTCAAGCTGGTGATGGGCCTGTGCGACCGCGTCGCCGTGCTCGACTACGGCGAGAAGATCGCGGAGGACGTGCCGGCCGAGGTGCAGCGCGATGCGAAAGTGATCGAGGCCTACCTCGGCGGAGTCGTCGCATGAGTGCGCCGATGCTGGAAGTGCGCGACCTGCATGTTTCCTACGGCGGCATCGCCGCCGTGAAAGGCATCGGCTTCGAAGTGGCGGCGGGCGAGATGGTCTGCCTGATCGGCGCCAACGGCGCCGGCAAGACCACCACGCTGAAGGCGCTGGCCCGCCTGCTGCCGGCACAGGGCGCCATCCATTACGCCGGACACAGCATCCTGCACCGTCCCGTGCATGCGCTGATCGGCGATGGCATGACGCTGGTACCGGAAGGACGCGGCGTCTTCGCGCGGCTGACGGTCGCGGAAAATCTCGGCATGGGCGCCTACTGCCGCGACAATCGCGCCGAAATCGCCGCCGATCTCGACCGCGTCTATGGGTTGTTGCCGCGCTTGAAAGAGCGGGCGCCGCAGCTTGCCGGCACGCTCTCCGGCGGCGAGCAGCAAATGCTGGCCATCGGCCGCGCGCTGATGAGCCGGCCCAAGCTCCTGCTGCTCGACGAACCGTCGATGGGGCTGGCGCCGCTCATGGTGCAAAAGGTATTCGAGGTGATTCGCTCCGTCGCCGCGCAAGGCGTAACCATCCTGCTGGTCGAGCAGAATGCCAGGCTGGCGCTGTCGGTGGCCTCGCGCGGCTACGTCATGGAAAGCGGCACCATCGCGCTGAGCGACTCCGGTCCGGCGCTGCTTGCCAACCCGAAGGTGCGCGAAGCCTATCTGGGAGAATGAATTCGCCTACTTCGCAGGGTGCAATATCCGCGTCAGGCGCGCCGCCGGCCGCAGCAGGTCAGCCAGCGTGTAGCGGTCCAGTTCGGCAAAGAAGGCATCCGCCGCCTTCTTGAACACCCCCTTCAGCAGGCAGGCCGGCGCTATATTGCACTGGCTGCGCTCCGCATCGAAGCATTCGACAAGGGTCAGGCTCTCTTCCGTTCCACGCACGACTTCGCCGACACCGATGTCTTCCGGCGCCATGGCCAGGCGTAATCCGCCGCCCTTTCCGCGCAGCGTCTCGACATAGCCCTCCCGTGCCAGAAAATGCACCACCTTCATGAGATGATTTTCCGAGATACCATAGGCGGCAGCAATTTCACCGATGGTGACGAGCTCGTCGCGCCGCACGCCGAGGTACATCAGCACGCGCAGGGTGTAGTCGGAAAAGGTGGTCAGCCGCATGGTAAGGGGTGGGTACAATCAAAAGATGTATGTTGGATGTTGATTATCCCGAAAACGGGTGGTATAGTGAAGATGTATTTTCGGTACTACTTTTAAGGAATCCATGATGGCGGATCAGTCAACAGACATGCCGACGGAAGAAGCGATCCGCGCCGCTCTGCGCAGCGTGATCGACCCGGAAGTCGGCATGAACGTGGTGGACCTCGGCCTCGTCTATGGCATCGAGATCGCGCCCGGCCGGGTGCGGGTCAACATGACGATGACGACGCCGGCCTGCCCCATGGGCGCCATGATTACCGAGGATGCACGCGAGGCGATTCGCGACATTGCGCCAGAAGCCGCCGAAGTCGACGTGCAACTGGTGTGGGATCCGCCATGGGATTCGAGCATGATGTCCGAATATGCCAAGCAGCGTTTCGGCTGGTCCTAGCCGAACCACCCCAACCACGACAGGAGACGCAACATGACCACCGCAACCGCAGAAATCGTTGTCGACGTGCGCAACATCGTGCCGCGCGAACGCCATCCGATGATCTTCGATGCCTTCCGCAGCCTTGCCGCCGGCGAAGCCTTCCAGCTGGTCAACGACCACGACCCGAAACCGCTCTACTATCAGTTCCAGGCCGAGCTGGGCCCGATATTCACCTGGGACTATCTCGAAACCGGGCCCGAAGTCTGGAAGGTTCGCATCGCCAAGGCGGCCTGATCCGATCGTGGCAGACATCCGGCCGCCTTACCGCATTCCGTTGCTGGTGCTGGGCTTCGCCAGCCTCATCGTCGGGGTGGGCGCCGGACTGCTGCGTCTCGGCTGGGCGGTGCCGCGTCCGGCGGCCGACCTCGCCGCCTTCCACGGCCCGCTCATGGTGTGCGGTTTCTTCGGCACGGTGATCAGCCTGGAGCGCGCCGTGGCGCTGGCGCGGCGCTGGGCCTATCTCGGACCGCTGGCCGGTGGCGCCGGGGGATTGGCGCTCATCTGCGGCGCACCGATCGAGGTTGCGCAACTGTTGCTGGCGCTGGGCAGCGCGGTGCTGCTCGCCGGCTCGGTCTCGGTATTCCTGCGCCAGCGCGCCCTGTTTACCTTCACGCTGGCCGCCGGCGCCGGCTGCTGGCTCGCCGGCAATCTGCTTTGGCTGGCGGGGCAATCCGTCTTCGCGGTGGTGCCGTGGTGGGCGGGCTTTCTGGTGCTGACCATCGCCGGCGAACGACTGGAACTGTCGCGCTTCCTGCCGCCCTCGCCGGTGGCGCAGCGCGTCTTCATCGCCGTGCTGGCGGGACTGACTTTCGGCATGGTGCTGAATGCCCAACTGTTCGGCGCCGCCCTGCTGGCGCTGGCGCTGTGGCTGCTGCGGCAGGACATTGCGCGGCGCACGGTAAAAGACACGGGGCTGACACGCTTCATCGCCGTCTGCCTGCTCTCGGGCTATGCCTGGCTGGCGCTGGCAGGCGCGACCATGCTCGCGGCGGGGCTGGTGCCGGGCAGCGCAGCCTATGACGCGGCGCTGCACGCCCTGATGCTGGGTTTCGTCTTCTCGATGGTATTCGGCCACGCACCGATCATTTTCCCGGCCGTGCTGCGCGTGGCGGTGCCCTAC
>JADFDL010000003.1 GCA_018262875.1 Rhodocyclaceae bacterium
GGAGGCCGAGCAGGTGGTCATGAAGCTGATGGCGCATCGCTTCGAGCACCGCGGCAAGTGGGGCGACTACGCCATCCTCTATCGCGGCAACCACCAGGCGCGCGTCTTCGAGCAGCAGTTGCGCAACCAGAAGATTGCCTATGCCATTTCCGGCGGACAGTCCTTCTTCGACAAGGCGGAGATCAAGGATCTCATCGCCTGGCTGCGACTGATCGCCAACAGCGACGACGATCCGGCCTTCATCCGCGCCGCGACCACGCCGCGTCGCGGCATCGGCAGCACCACGCTGGAAGCGCTCGGCCGTCTGGCCGGCGTGCGCCACGCCTCGCTCTTCGCCGCCGCCTTCGACGACGCGGCGGAGGGCTACCTGAATCCCCGCCAGCTCGAAGCCGTGCGCGAATTCGGCCAGCTCATCAACAAGCTGGAATGGCGCGCCCAGCGCGAGCCGGCGCGCCAGGTGTTGGAGGATTTCCTGCGCGCCATTGCGTATGAAGCCTGGCTGTTCGACAGCTTCGACCCGCGCGAGGCGGAGAGCAAGTGGGCCAATGTGCGCGATTTCGTCGACTGGCTGGGGCGCAAGGGCGAGGAGGAGAACAAGACCCTGCTGGAGCTGACACAGACCGTCGCCCTGATTTCGATGCTCGACAAGGCCGAGGAGAGCGGCGATCAGGTGCAGCTCGCCACCCTGCATGCCGCCAAGGGCCTGGAGTTCAGGCACGTCTTCCTGGTCGGCGTCGAGGAGGGCATCCTGCCGCATCGCGAATCCATCGATGCCGGCACGGTGGCGGAGGAACGCCGCCTGATGTACGTCGGCATCACGCGCGCCGAGCGCAGCCTGGCGATCTCGTATTGCGAGCGGCGCAAGACGGGCAAGGACTGGCGCGAATGCGAGCCTTCGCGATTCATCGCGGAAATGGGCGACGACCTGAAGATGTCGGGCGGCAAAGCCGGTGAGCCGGCTGACCGCGCCTCCGGCGCCGCCCGCCTGGCGCAGATGAAGGCCATGCTGACCAGATGAACCCCCCTCTCCCGCAAGCGGGAGAGGGGGCGGGGGAGAGGGCCTACTTCGCCGTAGCCGTCATGTACTCCACCGCCGCGCGAATGTCCGCATCGGGAATCGAGGTGTTGCCGCCCTTCGGCGGCATGGCGCCCTTGCCCTTGATGACGCTGGTCGTGAGCGCGTCGAGGCCGGTCGCGAGGCGCGGCGCCCAGGCTGCCTTGTCGCCCAACTTCGGCGCATTGGCCACGCCGGAGGCATGGCAGGCGACGCAGGCCATGTCATAGACCTTCTTGCCGTTGCCGGCGGCAGGTACCGCCGCCGCAGGCGCGGGTGCAGGTGCAGCAGCGGCGGGCGC
Organism: Rhodocyclaceae bacterium; assembly: GCA_018262875.1. Lineage (GTDB taxonomy): Bacteria > Pseudomonadota > Gammaproteobacteria > Burkholderiales > Rhodocyclaceae > Desulfobacillus. The sequence goes on from JADFDL010000003.1 coordinate 1,356, forward strand.
CGGAGCAGGCGCGGCGGGGGCTGCTGCGACCGCGGGTGCGGCAGCCGTGGCGGCCGGTGCCGCAGCCGCAGCTTCGCCCTTGGGCGCGGCCGGCTCCTTGAAGCTGGCGCCGGATTTGTTTGCCAGCCAGGCGACGACGCGGGTGAACTCGGCATCGGAAATATCCGCGCCGCCTTTCGGCGGCATGGCGCCCTTGCCCTTGGCGCCGGAAGCCGCCAGTTTTTCCAGGCCGACGCCGATGCGGGCGGCCCAGGCGGCCTTGTCGCCGAGCTTGGGCGCGCCTGCCACGCCGCTGTCGTGGCAGGCCGCACAGGTGGCCTTGTAGATTTCTTCGCTGCTCCTGGCGGCCTTGGCACCGCCCGCAGCGCCGGCGAGCGCCACTTGCGCCATCGGCTGGATGCGCCGGGCCACCGCCTCCTCGGAGAGGTCTCCGCTTGAACGCCCGCTGGTGGCCAGTTGCGAGAACAGGACCGCGACGGCGACGGGCAGGAACAAGGCAATGACGACCACGACAATCAGCTGCTTCGGCGTCTTGATCAATCCACTGCTTTCCTCGTGCTGTTCAGTCATGTCCGAATTCCTTGCCGGGGATGAAAGGCGTCAATTATAGCCCTGCCGACTCGGCGTAGCGGCAGAGGCCGGATGGACGATAAAGGGGAAAAGGGCTATGCTTCGCGTCCTCGCGCCCGTAGCTCAGCTGGATAGAGTACTGCCCTCCGAAGGCAGGGGTCGGACGTTCGAATCGTCTCGGGCGCGCCAGCAATCTATTTCTCCCGCCGGCTCCGGCGCGGCCACGACACCACCATCCGCATCAGTTCGACCTGCCGGCACGCGCCGCATTTGTCGAGAACGGAGCGCAACTGGCTGCGCACGGTGTTGATGCTGACACCCAGGTGCTGCGCTGCCTCGGGCAGCGTGGAATGCAGCAGCAGGGTTTCGAGAAGCCTGGCTTCCGCAGGAGTCAGTCCGTGGAGGACGGCGAAGTCCTCGATGTTGGCGCCCTGGGTGGCCGGATCGTGGATCAGCAGGGCCCTGCTCGGCCGCCGCGCGTCCGGCGGCGATTCTTCCGTCTGGGGCACATCGACCGGAATCAGCCAGTAGGCGGGTTTGCCCGAGGGGCGCGGAATTTGCAGCGCTGCGCCTTGCGCTTCGCTTTGCGCCAGCAGCTTGTCGATCCTCGACTGCAAGCGGGCCGAGGCGATCTTCAGTCGGCCTTCTTTCAGCAGGAGACCGTCGCCGGCGGCGCACAGAAGCTGTGCCGGCCGGTTGGCGAAGACGATGCGGCCGCTCCTGTCCGCCAGGACCAGCGCCGGCAGGATCGTGTCGGCGGTGGCGCGCGCGATCTGCAGCCTTTGCTCCAGTTCGGCCAGCCGAAAGCCGATGCGCGTCGCTTCCCGCAAGTGCGGCAGGAGCGCGGCCATCAGCGCCTTGTCGGCGCCACTGAAGCGTGGCTTGGCATGCGGACGATAGACGGCGATGTTGACGCGCGGAATGCCCGGCTCGCTGCCGTCGTGCAGCACGCCGGCGCACAGGTCGCGGATGTCCTGCGGCGCGAGAAACTCGCGGTAGAACAGCGAATCGAGGAACGTCTTGTCCGGCAGGAGATCCTTGCCGACGACCACCCGTCCCGGCAGCCAGACATTCAGGGCATGGCCGCGCTGCATCCAGATGTCGTGGGCGTGGTAACGCGCGACGTAGCGCTGCGTTGCTTCGGACGAGATGCGGCAGGAGACCCACATGCCGCGCTGCTCGGGCGTGGCCTGATGCGAGAAGATCAGTCCCTGGGTGGCGCCGAGCAGGCCGACGACGGCCTGCAAGGCCTCGGGCCATTTGTCGGGGTCGCTGGCAGCCGCATAGATGCAGGGCAATGCCCCCGCCACGTGCGCGGCGGCCGCGTCGGCGGATGTCTTGTTTGTCATGCTCTCCCTGAAAACGCATCGGCAGCCGCGGCATGGGGCCGGGCTGCGGCTTCAGGAGAGACTTTAGGCGGCGCGGCCGCCCGGGTCAATCCGCCCGCCGCGGCTGGAGGCGGCTGCGGACGGCATTCAGGATGCGATCGCGGGTCGGGTCGGGGCGGTCCACCGCCGCCGCCTGCTGCAAGGCCAGGAGATCGGCTGCGAAGCGGCCGGTGTCGACCTGGCGCGCCACAGCGGCCGCGACAATTGACAGGCTCTGTTCGGACGAATGGAGCAACTCCACCAGCATGCTGCGGAAATAAACCGATTCCCGCAGCAGATTCTCGAAGTCTTCCGGCCCCATCGCCCCTCCTGTCCTGGAGCGGCGATTGTAGCCTAAAAAGAGGACAGGGTTACGATAAACTTTGTTGCACTTGCGAAGTGCAGTGCGGGCAGCGCGTCGCCTTGAGCGGGATGGCCGACAGGCAGTGCGGGCATTCCCGCGTCGCCGGTTCGGCTGCCGCGGGCGCCGCTTCGGCGCGCTTGATCCGGTTCATCACCTTGATCGCCATGAAGATGGCGAAGGCGATGATGATGAAGTCGACCACCGTATTGATGAAGGCGCCGTACTTCAGGATGGGCGCACCGGCTTTTTCGGCGGCTTCCAGGGTTTCGAAGACCTTGTCGCCGAGGTTGAGGTAAAGATGCTTGAAGTCGACGCCGCCGAGCAGCCGTCCCACCATGGGCATCACGATGTCCTTGACGAGGGAGTCGACGATCTTGCCGAAGGCGCCGCCGATGATGACGCCGACCGCCAGGTCGACGACATTCCCTTTCATGGCAAATTCCTTGAATTCGCTGACGATGCTCATGTGCGTTCCTTTCCGTTTGAGATTGACGACCCCGCAAGTGTTGCGGGATTTTCGCCGCGGCGCAATATGCGCTGGCAATTGTTCTCTGCTAACCTGACCAAATGATATCCGTACCGATCGAGGGGGAGTTATGAAAGCCGTGAAAATCGTTGCCTTTGTCCTGGGTGGCCTGGTGGTGCTGCTGGCGGCTGTCGCCGCCTACATCCTCGCTACCTTCGATGCCAACAAGTGGAAGGGCGAGATCGCCCAGTTGGTGCAGGATAAGAAGAACCGCAGCCTGAAGATCGAGGGCGATCTGTCGCTGTCGCTGTTTCCCTCGATTGCCGTGCAACTGGGAAAGGCGACGCTGTCCGAGCACAAGAGCGAGCAGGTCTTCGCGTCCGTCGACACTGCGCGCATCTCCCTGCAGTTGATGCCGCTGCTGTCGAAGCAGGTGGTGGTGGACACCGTCGCGCTCGACGGCGTCAAGGCCCGGCTGGTGCGCTTCAAGGACGGGCGCCTGAACATCGACGATCTGCTGTCGAAGGACGAAAAAGAGCCGCCGGCCCGCTTCGACATCGCCGGCGTGAAGTTCGCCAATGGCGAGCTGGCCTGGCGCGACGAGAAGGCCGGCCAAGAGCTGGTGCTCTCGGCATTGAATCTGACGACGGGGCGGCTGGCCAATACGGCGACGGACAAGTTCGACCTGTCGGCGACGCTGGTGGGCCGCAAGCCCCATGTGGCGGTGGCGCTGAAGGCCGGCGGCGAATATCGCTACGATCTCGACCGAAAAAGCTATGGCGGCACGAAGCTGAGTGTGCGCCTGACGGGCGACGTGGCCGACATGAAGTCGCTGGACCTGACGCTGGCCGCGGCCGCCTTGCAACTGACCGGCGCGAACGAGATCGCCGTGGAGCAGTTGCAACTGATGGCCAAAGGCAAGGAAGCCGGCGACGCCTTCGAGGCGAAACTGGAGGCGCCGAAGCTGGCGCTGGCCGCGGACAAGGCCAGCGGAGCGGCGGTCAATGCCGCCCTCAAGCTGGCGGGGGCCCAGCGCAATGTCGATGCGAAGATCGCCCTCTCGGGCGTCGAGGGCAGCAGCCAGGCGCTGAAGGCGGGCAAGCTGACGCTCGAGCTGGATGCCCGCCAGGGCGAGACGACCATCAAGGGCAGCCTGACTTCCGCCCTCGCCGCCAACCTGGAAAAACAGACGCTGGAGCTGCCGGCCTTCAGCGGCGAGCTCGTCGTGGCGAATCCGCAAATGCCGATGAAGAGCGTCAAGCTGCCCTTGACCGGCGGACTGCGGGCCGACATCGACGGGCAGACGGCGGCCCTGCATGCCGATACCCGGTTCGACGAGAGCAGGATCGCGGCGAAGGCGAATGTTTCGCGCTTCAGCCCATTGGCGCTGGGTTTCGACCTCGACATCGACAAGCTCAATGTGGACAAATACCTGCCGCCGAAGGCCGCCGCGGCCGGAGGCGCGGCGGCGGGCAAGCCGGCGCCGGAAAAGCCGCTCGACTTCTCCGCCCTCAAGGGGCTGAACGCCAGTGGCGTGGTGAAGATCGGCCAGTTGCAGGTGTCGAACGTCAAGGCCAGCAATGTGCGTCTGGAGGTCAAGGCTGCCAACGGCAAGCTCGACGTCGCCCCCCTGACAGCCAACCTCTACGACGGCAGCCTGGCGGGGGCGCTTTCGGTCAACGCCAACAACAACCATGTCGCACTGAAGCAGAATCTCGCCAACGTCAATATCAACCCGCTCATGAAGGACGCCCTCGACAAGGACGTGCTGGAGGGGCGCGGCAATGTGGCGCTGGACGTCACGACCGCCGGCACCAGCGTCGCGGCGATGAAGAAGGGACTCGGCGGCACGGCGAGCATGAACCTCAGGGACGGCGCCATCAAGGGCATCAACCTGGCGAAGACCTTCCGCGAGACCAAGGCGATCTTCACGACGCGGAAGGACGCCGTGCAGCAGGCGAAGCAGACCGAGAAGACGGACTTCTCCGAGCTGACTGCCTCGTTCCGCATCGCCAACGGCGTGGCGCGCAACGACGACCTGAGCATGAAGTCGCCTTTCATCCGCCTCGGTGGCGCAGGTGACATCAACATCGGCGAGGACCGCATGGACTATGTGGCCAAGGCCAGCGTGGTGAACACCTCGGGCGGCCAGGGCGGCCAGGAGCTCGACCACCTGAAGGGGCTCACCGTGCCGGTGCGCGTGAGCGGCCCCTTCGACAAGCTCGCCTACAACATCGAGTTCGGCGGTCTGGTGGCCGAGGCCGCCAAGGCCAAGGTCGAGGAGAAGGTGAAGGAAAAGGTGCAGGAAAAATCCAAGGACGTCCTCAAGGGACTGTTCAGGAAATAAGGCATCACGGCTCGCGCAGCGCCCTTCTCAGGAAGGCGGTGATCGGATCGAGCAGGTATTCGACGGTGGTGCGATCCGCTGTCTTGATGAAGATCTCCACCGGCATGCCGGCTTGCAATTTCAGGTCGCCAGCCTGCTTCAGGGCGCTGAGGGGTACGTCGACATGCACTGCGTAGTAAGGCAGGTTGCTGGCCCGTTCGACCAGCCTGTCGGCGGAGACATACACCACCTTGCCTTCCACAACCGGTGTCGTGCGTGAGCGGAAGGCCGTCAGGCGCACGTCCGCATCGCTGCCGGGACGTACGAAATTGACGTCCTCCGTCCTGATGCGGCCTTCGAGAATAAGCTTGCCGTCCTGAGGCACGATGTCGAGCAGCGGATCGCGCGGGCCGATGATGGCGCCTGCCGAGGTGACCTTCAGATCGACGATCTCCCCGTCGATGGGCGCGAGGATTCTTTGCCGTTCCGCGGCGTCCTTCGACGGACGTAGCCGCTCTTCCAGATCGAACAGCTTGTTGCCGCTTTCCTTCAGTTCGTCGGCGGCGGACTGCATGAACTGGTTCTCCAGGGTTTTGACCCGCAGCGACAGTTCGCTCGCCCGCTGGCGCGACTTGGCCAGTTCGGCCTGCTGCTCGCCGAGGCGGGCTTCGTAGTCTGCGGCCGCCCGGTCGACGGTCTTGACGCGCATCGCACCGACGAAGCCCTGCGCCATCAGCCGCCGGTTCGCCTCCAGTTCCTCGCGCTGCAGCGACAAGCCGCGGGATTGCGCCGCGATTTGCCGTCTCAGGGCGACTGACTCTTCCTCCGCCTGCATCGCCTGCTGCCGGAGCAGCCGGGTTTGCTCGTGCAGCGTCTGTCGGCGCGCCTTGAACAGCGTCAGTTCGCGCTGGAGCACCTCTGCCACCTTCGGCTCCTGCGCCGCGCGCGTCTTCAGCTGATCGGGAAAGCCCGGTTCGTCGGTGAGCACGCGGTCGGCGGAAAGACGGGCATTGCGGGCCAGCTCCGAATCGTACTGTGTCTTCAGCGAATCGTAGGCGGCATCGACCCGCACGTCATCGAGCACGACCAGCACCTGTCCCTGGCGCACGCGGTCGCCGTCGCGCACAAGGACCTGCTTGACCATGCCGCCCTCCTGGTGCTGCACCGTCTTGCGGTTCATGTCCACCTTGACCGTTCCCTGGGCGATGACCGCCCCGGCAACCGGCGCCAGGGCCATCCATCCGCCCGCCGCCACGAAGGCGATGAGGATGATCAACAGCCCCGCGCGGATGGCGCGGGCGGCATCGTCGGCGGCGCTGATGTCGAGGCGGGGCAGGGCTTGCTCTTGTGTCAGGGTATGCATGTCAATTCCTCGAAGCGGCGCTTGCCGTGGCTTCCGTCCTGGGTGGAGGAGGCACCGCGCCGTGCGTCAGCCGTGCCAGCACCTCCGTTCTCGGGCCGAACAGCTCGACCGCGCCTTCACGCAGCACCAGCAGCTTGTCCGCACCGGCCAGGATGGAGGGCCGATGCGAGATGACGATGAGCGTGACGCCCGCCTGTTTCAAGCCTGTCATGGCCTGGACGAGGGCGGCTTCCCCTTCGCCGTCCAGGTTGGCATTGGGCTCGTCGAGCACCACCAGCTGCGGCTTGCCATAGAGGGCGCGCGCCAGACCGATGCGCTGCCGCTGGCCGCCGGAGAGCGCGGCGCCGCCTTCCCCGATTTCCGTGTCGTAACCTTTCGGCAGGCGCAGGATCATGTCGTGGGCGTTGGCCCGTTGCGCGGCGCTGATGGTCGCCTCGGGATCCGGCTCGCCCAGTCGGGCGATGTTCTCGGCCACCGTGCCCGAGAACAGTTCCACGTCCTGCGGCAGGTAGCCGATATGCCGGCCGAGACGCTTGCGCGGCCAGTTGGCAATATCCGCGCCGTCCAGCCTGACCGCTCCCGACAGGGGCTGCCAGACGCCGAGCAGCAGGCGGGCCAGCGTCGACTTGCCGGAGGCGCTCGGGCCGATCAGGCCCATCGATTCCCCCGCCGCCAGCTCGAACGAGACGCCCTTGATGATGGCTTTTTCGGCGCCCGCCGCGGCGAACACCAGGCGTTCGGCAGCGAGGCGGCCCGTCGGCCGCGGCAGCGCCGTGTTGTGCAGACTGACTTTCCGCGAGCGCAACAGGGCATCGAGGCGAAGCCAGGCGCTGCGCGCGTCGACCAGGCTGCGCCAGCCGCCGATCAGCATTTCCACCGGGGCGAGTGCCCGGCCGAGGATGATGGTGGCGGCCATCATGACGCCGCCGCTGACATGCTGATCGATGACCAGCCAGGCACCGGTGCACAGCATGGCGATCTGGATGAACTGGCGGACGAACTTGGTGAGGCCGTTCATCCTGCCGGCGAGCCGGCTCGTCTCGAGCTGGAGCTTCTCCACCTCGGCGTTGAGGGCGATCCAGCGCCGGGTCATCGCCGGCAGCATGCCCATGGCGCTGACCACCTCGGCGTTGCGCAGGCTGGAATCGATATAGCGGGTCGTCCTGCGCGAGCCGGCCTGCAGGCGATCGAGCGGCGCATGCGACAGCTTTTCGTTCATGACTGCCAGCGTCACCAGCACGGCGGCCCCGGCCAGCGCCACTACGCCGAGCAGGGGGTGGAAGAGAAAAATGATCAACACATAGAACGGCAGCCAGGGCGCATCGAACAGCGCGAAGATGCCGTTACCCGTGAAGAAGCCGCGCAGCACCGACACGTCGCGCAAGCCGTGCACGTAGTCCGTGCCGCCCAGCCGTGCCGCATCGGTGAGCAAACCATCCAGCACGCGGGGGCCGAGCAGTGCATCCATGGCCACGCCGGCCGCCGCCAGCAATCGCGCGCGCAGCATATCGAGCAGGCTCATGACGACGAGTGCGCCGGAGGCCGCCAGGGTGAGCATTACCAGCGTTTCCGTGCTGCGGCTGGTGATCACCCGGTCGAAGACCTGCAGCATGTAGAGGGAGGGGACCAGCAGCAGCAGGTTGATGCACAGGCTGAACAAGCCGGCATAGATGAAGAGCGGACGAAACCGCCTGAAGATGCGCCGGATGCCTCCCACTGCTATGTCGTTGTCGACCGACATCGCGTTTCCCCCTGTATTCAATGAATTAAAAAAATCATCGGGCCTTGTTGTTGCTCCTGCCCAACATCCCGCTTGATTTCCGAGTCAGGCGCCGGACATTGCTGATGACGATTACTTATTGAAATATCAATGAAAATATGACTTTTGGCATATCAGGCATGTCACTTGCCTAGCTGAACTAGCAAGAATCCTGCTCAAAGGGGAGCCGGAGGTTCTTCTGCTTTTCAGTACCCTTTTCCAATCGAGTCACTACGGAGGGCAGCGCCATGCCGAATGCCGGATCGAGCAATCAGATCAAAACCTATTCAATGACGAATCCCGTTCCGGGAACGACGGGAAGCGGACTGGATCAGTTCGTCGAGTTCATTTTTGCCGACAATGGCCTTGCAGGGGCCACTGACGGCCGCGACATCAGGGGTGGTGCTTCATCCGCCAATAGCCTGAACCAACTCATCATTGAAGCGGCCAATGCCACCGGCGCCGCGGCGGATGGCAAGTTCACTGCCGACGAAGTGGTGGCGATGAATCAGTACATCCGCAACAATCACCTGGCGCAATGGACGACGCTGCACGGCGATGATGAAGACGGCGCGGAAACCGGCTTCCATCTGGTGCAGAACGACGGCGCGAATACGGCCTATCGCGGCAAGAACCTGGTGGATACAGTGGCCGACGGCGTCTATCACCTGGGTTTCGAAATCCAGAATGGCAATTTCCTCAACGAGGACGGCGATGCCAACGCCTCGGTGCAGCAGATGGCGGAATGGCTGACGCAGTTCTACACCGACCATTCCACGACGGGCACCGGGCTCGATAGCATCACCAACCTGATCATGGCCGACAAGGGCCTGGACGCGAAGATATCCGATGCCGATATCGCCGGCGGCGCCGACGCCGCCGACGGTTTGAACCACATGATCGTCGACGCGCTGGCGGCCACCGGCGCGGGGGCGGACAACTGGATCTCGGCGGAGGACGTGGCCGCGCTGAACGGCCACATCCGTGCCGACGCGGCGCGCCTGGCGCAGTGGACGGCGCTGCACGGCGATGACGAGAACGGCGCGGAAACAGGATTTCACCTGGTGCAGAACGACGGCGCCAACACCAAGTTCTTCGGGCAGAACCTCGTGAATACCGTGGCCGACGGCATCTACCACCTCGGCTTCGAGATCCAGAACGGGCGGCTGCTCAACGAGGACGGGGACGAGAACGCGACGCTGGAAGACGTCGCCGATTGGATGACCTACTTCTATGCCGACCAGTCGACCACCGGCACGGGCCTGGACCGCATTGTGGACGTCATCAAGACCGACCGCGGGCTGGCCAAACACACCAATGCCGGCGACATCAACGAGGGCGCGAAATACGCGGACGAATTCAATCACCTCATCGTGGACCTGATCCAGTCCAACAATGCCAACGGTGACGGCTGGATCACGGCCGAAGACTTGCGCGAGATGAATGCCGACATCCGCGGCGATGCCGCCCTGCTGGCGCACTGGACCGAACTGCATGGCGATGATGAGGGTGGCGAGGAAACCGGCTTCCACCTGGTGCAGAACGACGGCGCCAATACCAGTTACTTCGGCAAGAACCTGGTGAATACCGTGGCCGACGGCATTTATCACATGGGTTTCGAAATCAAGGGGGATCGCTTCCTCAACGAGGATGGCGATGCCAATGCCACGCTGGCGGATGTCGCCAGTTGGCTCAACTTCTTTTACAACGAGGCCGTGCTGGTCAATGGCGACAATGGCGCCAACGCCGTCCAGGGCAGCGACGACAAGGAGCAGATCAACGCCGGCGGTGGCAACGACACCGTGAATGCCGGCGGCGGCAACGACCTGGTCTACGGCAGTTGGGGCAACGACACCATCGACGGCGGCGGCGGCAATGACCTGATCTACGGCGGCGGCGGCAACGACAGACTGGCTGGCGGGGAAGGCGACGACATCTTTCGCGTGACGAACAGCAAGGCCGCCTGCTTTGACGGCTACGACACCTACAGCGGCGGCGACGGCAACGATGTGATTGCCGCCGTCGGCGCCAAAGTGGACATTGGCATGACCCGCTTCGGGCCGTCTGACGGCGTAGAGACCATCGACGCCACCGGCGCCAGCGGACCGGTGCGCATCCTCGGCGACTGGAATGCCAACACTCTGGATTTCAGCGGCACCTCGCTGCTCGGCAAGATCGTCATCAATGGCGGCGGCGGCAACGACACCATCACCGGCAGCGCCGGCAATGATGTCATCGAAGGCGGCGACTGGGGCAACCAGACCATCGATGGCGGCGCCGGCAACGATGTCATCTATGCCGGCAAGGGCAACGACAGCGTCAGCGGCGGTGCGGGAGACGACACCTTCCGCGTGACGGGCAACAAGTGTTCCAACTTTGAGGGTTGGGACAACTACTCGGGCGGGGAGGGCATGGACACCATCGTGGTGTTCGGTGAGCGCGTCGATGTCGGCACGATTGCGTTCAATGCCGCCAACGGCATCGAAGTCATCGATGCCTCGGGCGTCACCGGCGAGGCTCGGATTCTGGGCGACTGGAACGCCAATACGCTGGATTTCTCGGCCGCGACCCTGCTCGGCCATGTTGTCATCGACGGCGGCGGCGGCAATGACGCCATCACCGGCAGCGCTGGCGCCGAGGTGATCCGTGGCGGCGATTCCGGCAACGACGTGCTCAACGGAAGGGGCGGCAACGATCTGATGTACGGCGGCAACGGCAGGGACGTATTCGTCTTCGATCAGGGTTGGGGCCGCGACACGGTGGCCGATTATCGAGACAACTACGACCGGCTGGATTTCCGCAACAGCGGCGCCACCGGCTTCGGCGACGTGTCGGTGGCCCAGGTGGGCATCGATACCGTCATCACGCTGGGCGCCGACGAGGTCGTGCTGCTCGGCATCAATGCCGCCTCCATCAACCAGGTCGACTTCATCTTCGCTTAGGGCAGCTATGCAACGCGGCGCAATTCCTGCAGGAGCTGCGGCAGGATTGCGCCGGCGGAGCCCTGCAGGGCAAAGTGGACGTGTCTCGATAGCGCTGTCCGCTCCGGATTGATTTCCACTACGGTGGCGCCGGCCGAGAGCGCGCGCAGCGGCAGTTCGGCGGCTGGATAGACCTGCGCCGAGGTGCCGATGCTGAGAAAAACCTCGCACTGCTCGGCCGCCGCCTCCGCCCTTGCCAGGGCCTCGGCCGGCAGCATTTCGCCGAACCACACCACGTCGGGCCGCAGAAAAGCGCCGCAGGGGCAGCGCGGCGGCGATTCGTCCGCCGGGAAGTCGCTGACGATGATTTGTTCGATTGAACACTTCACGCGGGCGATGTTGCCGTGCAGCTCGACCACCTCGCGCGAGCCGGCGCGCTGGTGCAGGCTGTCGATGTTCTGCGTCACCAGCGTGAACTGCTCGAAGCGTTTCTCCAGCGCGGCCAGGGCGGCGTGGCCGGGATTGGGCTGCACGCCGGCGATGCTGGCGCGGCGCGCGGCATACCACTCCCACACCAGCTTCGGGTTGCGCGCAAAACCCTCCGGCGTCGCCAGCTCCTGCGGGTCGTAGCGGGCCCACAGCCCCGTCAGGGCGTCGCGGAAGGTCGGAATGCCGGATTCGGCCGAGATGCCGGCGCCGGTGAGCACCGCCACGCGGTGGGCCGCGGCAAGCCGCTCGACCAGTTCCTGCGGGATGGCGACGCTCATTCCAGCCTCCACCGAGAGAGGGTGTCAGAGCCCATGCTAACATCCCAGCCCTATGGATTTCACCCTCCTGCTGCACGCGCTCATCCTCGGCATCGTCGAGGGCCTGACCGAGTTCCTGCCCGTCTCCTCGACCGGCCATTTGATCCTCGCCGGCGACCTGCTCGGCTTCAACGACGAGCGCGGCAAGCTTTTCCATATCGTCGTGCAGACCGGCGCCATCTTCGCCGTCTGTTGGGAGTACCGCGTGAAAATCGCGACCGTGCTGAACGGCCTGGGCAGTGACCGCGGCGCGCAGCGCTTCGTCGCCAACCTCGCCATCGCCTTCCTGCCGCTGGCGATCCTCGGCCTGTTGTTCGGCAAGGCCATCAAGGCGAATCTGTTCCAGCCGGTGCCGGTGGCGCTGGCCTTCATCCTCGGCGGCGTTTTCATCCTCTGGGCGGAGCGGCGCCAGCACGTCATTCACATCGAGTCGGTGGATGACCTGACCTGGCGGGACGCCCTCAAGCTCGGCTTCGCCCAGGCCCTCGCCCTGATCCCCGGCACCTCGCGCTCGGGGGCCACCATCATCGGGGGGCTGTTCTTCGGGCTGTCGCGCAAGGCGGCGGCGGAGTTCTCCTTCTTCCTCGCCATCCCGACGCTGTTCGCCGCCACCGCCTATCAGTTGTGGAAGGAACGGGCGCTGCTCAATGCCGACGATCTCGGCATGTGGGCGGTCGGCTTTGTCTCCGCCTTTATTTCCGCTTTCCTCTGCGTGCGCTGGCTGCTGCGCTACATCAGCACGCATGACTTCACCGCTTTCGCCTGGTACCGCATCGTTTTCGGCTTTGTCGTTCTCGGCACGGCCTACACCGGGATGGTGGACTGGACGGCACCATGAACGATCTGCACGACTTGACGCTGATCCTGCAGTCGCGTTTTCCGCTCGTGGTCATCGAGACGCACGAAGAGCCGCGCGTGCTGGCCCTGCTGGAGCAGGCGGCCAACCTGGAGAACTGGGCGCTGTTCGTCTGGAGCATCGCCGACGGCCTGCGCCGCAGCAACAACAGCCAGCCGATCACCCAGACCTACGAGTTCCTCGAAGCGCTGCGTCACATCGACAAGACGCCGCAGAACGGTCTCTACGTCCTCCTCGATGCGCATCCCTACCTGGACGATCCGGTCAATGCGCGGCTGATCCGCGAGATCGCCATGGAGCATGGCAAGGCCGCGCGCACCCTGGTGCTGGTCAGCCCGCGCCTCGAGCTGAATGCCGAGCTGGCGCGCATGAGCGCGCGTTTTGCGCTGTCGGTGCCGGATATGGAGGCGATCCAGCGGCTGCTGCGCGAGGAAATGCAATCGTGGGCGCAGCAGGGCGGCGGCGAGCCGGTGCGCGGCGAGAAGGAGGCGCTGCACCTGCTGGCGGGCCACCTGACCGGCATGGCGCTCGACGATGCGCGCCGCCTGGCGCGGCAGGCCATCCGCGACGACGGGCTGATCACGCACAAGGACGTCGAGCGCGTACTGCGCTTCAAGTACGACGCCCTCGGCGCCGGCAGTGTGCTGAGCCTGGAACTCGACACAGCCAGCTTCGCCCAGGTCGGCGGGGTGAGGAAGCTCAAGCACTGGCTCGAACTGCGCCGCGAGGTGTTCGTCGGCGAGGGCGCCGCCGGCCTTCAGGCGCCCAAGGGCATCATGCTGCTCGGCGTGCAGGGCAGCGGCAAGAGCCTGGCCGCCAAGGCGGTGGCCGGCGCCTGGGGCGTGCCGCTGCTGCGGCTGGATTTCGCCACGCTCTACAACAAGTTCTTCGGCGAGACCGAGCGCAACCTGCGCGAGGCGCTGGCCTCGGCGGAAGCCATGGCGCCCTGCGTGCTGTGGATCGACGAGATCGAGAAGGGCTTGGCCAGCGACAGTTCCGGCGGCACCGACGGCGGCGTCTCCCGCCGCGTGCTCGGCACCCTGCTCACCTGGCTGTCCGAGCGCAAGGGCCGCGTCTTCATCGTCGCCACCGCCAACGACATCGAGCAATTGCCGCCCGAACTGATCCGCAAAGGCCGCCTCGACGAGATCTTCTTCGTTGACCTGCCGGACGCGCCGACGCGCGCGGAGATTTTCGCCATCCACCTGGCGCGGCGCGAGCTGAAGGTGGCGGGCTTCGATCTCGACGCTCTGGCACAGATGGCGGACGGTTTTTCCGGCGCCGAGATCGAGCAAGCCGTGGTCTCCGCGCTGTACGAGGCGCACGCGCAACAGCAGCCGCTCGACCAGCCACTGCTGCTGGCGGAGATTGGACGCACCCGGCCGCTGTCCACGGTGATGGCCGAGCGGGTGGCCGCCCTGCGCGAATGGGCGGCCGAGCGCACAGTGCCGGCGAACTGAGATGATTGTTTATTTGCATGGCTTCCGTTCCTCGCCACAATCGAACAAGGCGCAGCGGCTGAAGGCCCATATGGAAGCGCGCGGTCTCGGACACCAGTTCTGGTGCGAGCAACTGCCGCCGTCTCCATGCGCCGCCATCGCCCTGGCCGAGCGGCAGATCGCAACGGCGGCCACCCCGGTCACCGTGGTCGGCAGCTCGCTCGGCGGCTATTACGCGACGCATCTTTCCGAGAAGCATCGCTTGCGCGCGGTGCCGGTCAACCCGGCCGTGGTGGCCCACCTCTCGCTCGCCGAGTTCGTCGGGCCGCAGACCAACCTCTACAGCGGCGAGGTGTTCGAGTTCCGGCCGGAATACATCGACGAACTGCGTTCGATCGAGGTGCCGCGGATTTCCCGTCCGGAGGATTTCCTGCTGCTGGCGGAGACCGGCGACGAGGTGCTTGACTACCGGCAGGCGGTGGCGAAGTACGCCGGCTGCCGGCAGATGGTGCTGGAAGGCGGCGACCACAGCTTTACACGCTGGCCCGAGTATCTGGACACCGTTCTCGAATTTGCAGGACTGATTCCATGAGCTTCGATTCCGCTCGCTTCAAGCGCGAGGAGCGTGCCGGCTACAACCTGATTGCCGCGCGTTATGCCGAAAGCGCCGTCCTGCGCACCGGCCTGAATGCCGCCCTGATCGCGGCCGCCGACCTGCGGCCTGGCCAGGCCGTGCTCGACCTGGCGAGCGGGCCGGGCGTGCTGGCGCGCGAGGCGGCGCAGCAGGTTGCAGGCGGCCTGGTGGTGGCGAGCGACATCGCCGAGCAGGCGCTGGCCGAAGGCCACCGGCGCGAGCCGGCCGGCAAGCTGCAGTTTGCCGCCGCCGATGCAGAGCGACTGACTTTTGCCGATGGCGCCTTCGACCGCGTGCTGTGCGGCCTCGGCCTGATGTTCTTTCCCGACGCGCCGCGGGCGCTGGCGGAAATGCGCCGCGTGCTCAAGCCCGGCGGCCTCGCCGTGTTCTCGGTGTGGGGCGAGGAGGCGCGCGCGCCGCTGGTGGCTTGCGCCCTGCAATGCATCCGCCGCATCCTGCCGCCGCCCAGGGCCGAGCGCCTGTCGCCATTCCGCTTTGGTGAACAGGACGTGCTGCGGCACGCATTGGAGGCGGCGGGTTTCGCGGCGATCGAGCTGCATGTCCACACACTCAGTTGCGCCTTCGATTCGCCCCAGGCCTACTGGCAGGCCTTCCGCGACCTGGCCGGCGGCGCCGCGGCCGGGTTGTCGCGCCTGCCCGAAGCGACGCTGACGCGGCTGGGCGAAGAGGTGGCGCAGGAACTGGCGCCCTGCCGTCAGGGAGAAGGCTATGTAGCCGAGAGCGAAGTCCTGGTCGCCGTTGCGCGTCGGGTATAATTCGGCCTCACCCCCCTGCTTTCAGCAATTCCCGATGAATGTCCTGTTTGAAGAGGATGGCGCCTTCAAGGCCGGCGCCGTGCTCGCCGACAACGCAAGCTCGCTCCAGGTCGAAACGCATACCGGCAAGCGCGTCAAGGTGAAGGTCGCCAACGTGCTGCTGCGCTTCGCCGCCCCGGCGCCGGGCGAGCTGCTGGATCGCGCCGAGGGCGAATCGGCCGGCATCGAGCCGGAATTCCTCTGGGAGGTGTCGCCCGAAGCCGAATTCGGTTTCGAGGAGCTGGCCAAGGAATATTTCGGCCGCCAGCCTGCGCCAGCCGAGGCGGCGGCCATCCTGCTGCGCCTGCACGCTGCGCCGATTTATTTCCACCGCAAGGGCAAGGGCCGCTTCCGCAAGGCGCCACCGGACATCCTCAAGGCGGCGCTGGCCGGACTGGAGAAAAAGAAACAGCAGGCACTGGCCATCGAGCGCATGGCCGGCGAGCTCAAGTCGGGCACGCTGCCGGCCGAGTTCGCGCCGCTCCTGAAACCGTTGCTCTACAAGCCCGACCGCAACCGCCTGGAAACCAAGGCGCTGGAACTGGCCTGCGAGGAAAGCGGCCTGTCCGCTGCCCGCCTGCTGGCGCGTTGCGGGGCGCTGCCTTCCAGCCACGATTACCATTTCGACCGCTTTCTCTTCGAGTTCTTCCCGCAGGGCACCGGCTTCGCCGATTACGCGGCGCCGCCGGTGCCGGAGGACCTGCCGCGGGCAGACGTGCAGGCTTTCTCGATAGACGACGCGGCGACGACGGAAATCGACGATGCGTTTTCTGTCACATCGCTCGACGGCGGCGGTTGGCGCATCGGCATCCACATCGCTGCGCCGGGGCTGGGCATCCGCCCGGAGTCGGCGCTGGGCGAGATCGCCCGCAACCGGTTGTCCACGGTGTACATGCCCGGGCGCAAGATCACCATGCTGCCGGAGGAGGAGGTGGAGCGCTTCACGCTCTGCGCCGGTCGCGATTGCCCGGCGCTCTCGCTCTATCTGGAGGTGGGGCCGGACTACGCCATTCGCGGTTCGAGTTCCCGCGCCGAGCGGGTGCCGGTGGTGGCCAACCTGCGCCACCACGACATCGAGCCGGTCTTCAACGAGCAGACGCTGGCGGAAGGCGGGCCGGCGTTCGCGTACAAGCGCGAGCTGACCCTGTTGTGGGAATTCGCCGCCGTGCTGGAAGCCGGCCGCGGCAAACCCGCGACCAACCAGCAGAACGCCGAATACAGCTTTTACGTCGACTGGACCGAGCCGGAGGGCCGCATCGACATCGTCGAGCGCCGGCGCGGCTCGCCGCTCGACAAGCTGGTGGCCGAGTTGATGATCGTCGCCAACGCCACCTGGGGCAAGCTGCTGGCCGAGGCGCAGGTGGCGGCCATCTACCGCGTGCAGAGCAACGGCAAGGTGCGCATGACCACGGCGGCGCTCTCGCACGAGGGCCTCGGCGTCGATTGCTATGCCTGGTTGAGTTCGCCGCTGCGGCGCTATGTGGACCTGCTCAACCAGTGGCAATTGCTGGCGCATCTTTCCGGCGCGACGCCGCCCTTCGCGGCGCGCTCCGAGGCGCTGCTCTCGGCGATGCGCGATTTCGAGATCACCTATGCCGCCTATGCCGAGTTCCAGCGCGGCATGGAGCGTTACTGGTGCCTGCGCTGGCTGCAGCAGGAGGGCGTCGGCGAAACCACGGCGCGCGTCGTGCGCGAGAGCCTGCTGCGCCTGGAGCGCCTGCCGCTCTTCCTGCGCTGCCCTTCCGTGCCGGCCTGCGACCCGCGCACGCGGGTCAGCGTGACGGTGTCCGCCATCGACCTGCTGAGCGTCGAAGCACAGTGTCGTTATGTGGCGACAGTCGGCGAGGCGGACAGCGCGGACAGCGTCGAAGACGAAACATTTCTTCCGGAGTAGAATCCCGGCGCAATGCCGATGCAATCAGCACGATTGAAAACACCCGCCTTCATTGCGACCTTGATTGCTGCGGTTTCGCACCTTCCAACGATCGCATTGGCAATAGGCGCTTCTGTTTTTTTGCATGCCATTGCGCTGTCCATCCATTTCAAGCTGCCCGACCGGCTCGCGCGCGCAACGCAAGAGACGCTGGAAGTGATCCTGGTCAATGCCAAGAGCGCGCGCAAGCCGGTCAACGCCCAGGCGCGCGCCCAGGCCAACCTCGACGGCGGCGGCAACACCGACGAGAATCGCCGCGCCAAGACGCCCCTGCCGGCCTCGCAGCAGGCGCAGCCCGGCGACAGCCTGATGGAGGCGCAGCGTCGCGTGCAGGAACTGGAGGCCCAGCAGCAGAAACTGCTGACCCAGGCGAAGAGCAAAAAAGCCATCCAGGCCGAGGCCAGGAAAAGCGAGGAGCAACCGGAGCAGGCCAGCGTGCGCGGCGTCGACCTGGCGCAGAGCGCCTTGGCCATTGCCCGCATGGAGGCGCAGATCGAGCGCCAGATCGAGGACTACAACAAGCGGCCGCGCAAGAAGTTCATCGGTGCCCGTACCGAAGAGTATGCCGCCGCCCAGTATCTGGAGGACTGGCGCCAGAAGGTCGAGCGCGTCGGCAACCTGAATTACCCGGAAGCGGCCAAGGGCAAGCTCTACGGCAACCTGCTGCTCTACGTCGAGATCAGGGCCGACGGCAGCCTCGAGCGCGTCGAGGTGCAGCGCTCCTCCGGCCACCGGATTCTCGACGAGGCGGCGATGCGCATCGTGCGCATGTCGGCGCCCTATGGAAATTTCTCCGCGGAACTGAAGCGGCAGACCGACATCGTCGCCTTCGCCCGCACCTGGGTGTTCACCAAGGCAGACCGCCTGACATCGGAATGACTGACAGGTATGCCGTCATCGGCAACCCCATAGCGCACTCGAAGTCGCCGCAGATTCACGCCGTCTTCGCCAGACTGACTTTTCAGGACATGCGCTACGAGGCGATCCTGGCGCCGCCGGAGGGGTTCAAGCCGGCGGTGCGCGCCTTCATTGCCGGGGGCGGCCGCGGCATGAATGTCACCGTGCCCTTCAAGCTGGAAGCCTGCGCGCTGGCGGACACCCGCTCGCCGCGCGCCGAGGCGGCGAAGGCGGTGAACACCCTGATCTTTTCCCCGGCGGGCATTCACGGCGACAACACCGATGGCCTCGGCATGGTCGCCGACCTGACGCGCAACCTCGGCGTGCCGCTTGCCGGCCGGCGCGTCCTCCTGCTGGGCGCCGGCGGCGCGGCGCGCGGCGTCATGCTGCCCCTGCTGGCGGAACGGCCCGCCGCACTGACGCTGGCCAATCGCACGGCGGACAAGGCGCAGCGTCTGCTTGCCGAGTTTTCGCCGCGTGCGGACGGTTGCGCCATGGAGGCCGGCGGCTTCGGCGGTTTGGCCGGGCGACAGTTCGATCTCATCATCAATGCCACGGCGGCCAGCCTGGCGGACGAGGCGCCGCCGCTGCCGGACGGGCTCTATGCGCCGGACAGCCTCGCCTACGACATGGTGTACGGGCGCGAGACGCCTTTCATGGCGGCAGCGCGGGAGCAGGGCGCGGCACGGACGGCCGATGGCCTCGGCATGCTGGTGGAACAGGCGGCGGAATCTTTCTTCCTCTGGCGCGGCGTGCGACCTCCTACTGCCTCTGTGCTTGAACTCTTGCGAGGCGCATGAAGCCGGTCTGGCACTGGAGCCGGCGGGTGTTGGCGGTTCTCGTACTGCTCGCCATCGCCTGGCAGGGCTGGTATTTCGGTTGGGTGGTGTGGTGGAAGTTCGTCAATCCGGCTAAGACCAGCTTCATGTCCCTGCGCCTCGACGAACTGCGCGAGAAGGACCCGCGGGCGGAACTCAAGATGCAATGGGCGCCCTACGAGCGCGTCTCGAACCACCTCAAGCGCGCCGTGGTCGCCGCCGAGGACGCCAGGTTCTCGGAGCACGAGGGCTTCGACTGGGAGGGCATACAGAAGGCGCTGGAAAAAAACCAGAAGAAGGGCAAAATCGTCGCCGGCGGCTCGACCATCACCCAGCAACTGGCCAAGAACCTGTTTCTCTCCGCCTCGAAAACGCCCTGGCGCAAGGCGCAGGAAGCGGTCATCACCCTCATGCTGGAAACGGTGATGGACAAGCGGCGCATTCTTGAAATCTATCTCAACGTGGTGGAATGGGGCCCGGGCATCTTCGGCGCCGAGGCTGCCGCCCGTCACTACTACGGCCTGTCCGCCGCGCAACTCTCCGCCGAACAGGCGGCGCGGCTGGCCGTGCTGCTGCCCAATCCGCGCAAATTCGGCCGCCTGCCCAATTCAGCCTACCTCGCCGCCCGCAGTCAGATCATTCTCGGTCGCATGGGCGCCGCCGAGCTGCCCTAATTTTAGATCGCTTCCGGCGATCAAATTCCTTACAATCCGCACTTCCGCGCCGCTGGATGGCGTGGCCCCGGAGCCATGTCCGACATCGACGATATCCGCCAGAGCGAAGACGTACAACAGAACCTGCGTGAAGTGCAGGAGCTGCTGGCGCGTCATCGCGTCGTCGAGGGGCTGGTGCACCGCCAGGAGATGCCGCGCCACGAGCTGGTCGAGAACCTGGTGCACAAGCAGCACATCGCCGAGCTGCGCCACAAACTGGATGAATTGCATCCGGCCGACATCGCCTACATCCTCGAGGCGCTGCCGCTCGACGAGCGCCTCTTCGTCTGGGATCTGGTCAAGGCCGACCGCGACGGCGAAATCCTGCTGGAAGTCTCCGATGTCGTGCGCGAGACCCTCATCGAGGCGATGGATTCGCATGAGCTGGTCGCCGCGACCGAACTGCTCGACACCGACGAGATCGCCGACCTGGCGCCGGATCTGCCGAGCGAGGTCATGCAGGACGTGTTCCGCGCCCTCTCGGTGGAGGAGCGCGAGCAGTTGCGCGAGGCGATGTCCTACGACGAGGATTCGGTCGGCGCGCTGATGGATTTCGAGGCCGTCACGGTGCGCGAGGACGTCACCCTGGAGGCGGTGCTGCGCTACCTGCGCCGCTTCGACGAGCTGCCCGACCATACCGACCAGCTCTTCGTCGTCGACCGCGGGGAGCGTCTGCGGGGCGTGCTGCCGCTGAATCTGCTGCTCGTCACCGATCCGGACGAGATGGTTTCGAACATCATGGCGGACGAGCCGCTCACCCTGCAGCCGGACGAGAAGGCGCAGACGGCGGCGCAGGCCTTCGAGCGCTACGACCTGGTCTCGGCGCCGGTGGTGGACGCCGAAGGCAAGCTGGTCGGCCGGGTGACGGTGAACGCGGTGGTGGACTACATCCGCGAGTCGTCCGAGACGGAGCAGCTCTCCCGCGCCGGCCTGCGCGAAGGCGAGGACATCTTCGCCTCGGTGTGGGATTCGGTGAAGAACCGCTGGGCGTGGCTGGCCGTCAACATGGTCACGGCTTTTATCGCCTCGCGGGTGATCGGCGCCTTCGAGGGTTCCATCGAGAAGCTGGTCGCCCTGGCAGCGCTGATGCCCATCGTCGCCGGTATCGGCGGCAACTCCGGCAATCAGACCATCACCATGATCGTGCGCGCCTTGGCGCTCGGCCAGGTTCAGCAGGAAAGCGCCCGCGTGCTGCTGCGCAAGGAGCTCGGCGTGGCGATGGTGAACGGCCTGATCTGGGGCAGCCTGCTCGGCTTCGTCGCCTGGTGGCTCTACCGCAGCGTGCCGCTGGGCCTGGTGATGACGGCGGCGATGATCCTGAATCTGATGGTGGCGGCCGTGGTCGGCGTCGCCGTGCCGCTGCTGCGCCAGCGCCTGGGCTATGACCCGGCCATCGGTTCCAGCGTGATGATCACCGCCGTCACGGACTCAGGCGGCTTTTTTATCTTTCTGGGACTCGCCACCCTCTTCCTGCTGTAGCGGATGGGCGAGCGTTTCGGCCGCATTCGCCATGGCTTCGGTGAAGGTGCGGGCGGCGAGGAACTGCGACTTCAAGGCCAGATCGAAGAGGCCGACGCGGTCGTCGAGGAATTCCTCCGTATAGCTCAGCGGGTCGCCCGGCGGCACATGCAGATGGGCCTCCACCTCGGCGGCGTCGAGCACGATCTCCATGCCGGCCTTGCGGGCGATGTGCATCATTGCCGCGTTTTCCTTCAGGCAATGCACGAACAGCGTGGTGATGCGGTGGTTGCGCGAATATTCGTAGGCACGCTGATAGAGCGCCGTGCCGATGCCTTCGCCGCGGTGCCCGGGGGCCACACTGACGCCGAACTCGGCAACCTCGCCACGCAGGCCCAGGTGCGCCACGCCGGCCAGCTCGAGCTTGTCGTCGAAGACGCCGAACACCGCGTCGCGTTCGAAATCGATTGAGTCGACGTACTTGAGCAGGGTCGTTTCACTGATGACGTGCTCGAAGCGCAGCCGCAGATCCTCGGCGTCGAGCGCGAGGAAATGGCGCTTCATCGCCTCGCGATTGGCTTCGGACAACTGCAGAACGGGAACGGTTTTCATGGGGCTCATTTTCATGCAAAGGAAATGCGGGTACTTTGGCCTGGAACAAGCCTAGCCCCAACAATCTCGGCATTACAACCTAGAAACTTGAGAAAACGCCACCGGCAGCGGCAAAGGTGGCGGCCAGATCAGCTTCGCTGTGTGCCGCCGAGACGAAGCCGGCCTCGAAGGCCGAGGGCGCGAAATACACGCCTTTTTCCAGCATGGCGTGGAAAAAACGGTTGAAGACCTCCTTGTCGCATTCCATCACCTCGGCGTAGCTCGTCGGCGGCGCGGAGCGGAAATACAGGCCGAACATGCCGCCGACCGCCTGGGCGCTGAAGGTCACGCCGTGCTGCTTCGCCTCCGCCTGCAGGCCGTCCATCAGGCGCAGCGTCTTTGCGGCAAGCTGCTCGTAGAAGCCGGGCTGCGAGACGAGCTTGAGGGTGGCGAGGCCTGCCGCCACCGCCACCGGGCTGCCGGACAGCGTGCCGGCCTGATACACCGGGCCCAATGGAGCGATCTTCTCCATGATGTCGCGCCGTCCGCCGAAGGCGCCCACCGGCATGCCGCCGCCGATTACCTTGCCCAGGGTGGTGAGGTCGGGCCGGATGCCGTAGTGGCCCTGCGCGCCGGTCAGGCCGACGCGGAAGCCGGTCATCACTTCGTCGAAGATCAGCACGGCGCCATGTTGCGTGCACAGCCGGCGCATGGCCTGGAGGAACGCGGGCTTCGGCGCGATGAGGTTCATGTTGCCGACCACCGGCTCGACGATCACCGCGGCGATCCGGTCGCCGGCCTTGGCGAAAGTGTCCTCGAGCTGCTGGACGTCGTTGTAGTCGAGCACCAGGGTGTGCTTGGCGAAATCCGCCGGCACGCCGCCCGAGGAGGGATTGCCGAAGGTGAGCGCGCCGGAGCCGGCCTTCACCAGCAGGCTGTCGGCATGGCCGTGGTAGCAGCCTTCGAACTTGACGATGTCGTCGCGGCCGGTGAAGCCGCGCGCGAGGCGGATGGCGCTCATCGTCGCTTCGGTGCCGGAGGACACCAGGCGCACCATCTCCAGTCCGGGCAGCAGTTGTGTCAGCAACTCGGCCATCTCGACCTCGGCTTCCGTCGGTGCGCCGAAAGTCAGTCCCCGCACTACGGCGTCCTGTACCGCTTTTATCACCTCGGGATGGGCATGACCGAGCACCAGCGGCCCCCATGAGCCGACGTAGTCGATATAGCGCTTGCCGTCGGCGTCCCAGACGCAGGGGCCTTCGCCGCGCGTGAAGAAACGCGGCGTGCCGCCGACCGAGCGGAAGGCGCGCACCGGGGAATTGACGCCGCCGGGAATGGTCTTCTGGGCGCGGATGAAGAGTTCTTCGTTCTTGTTCATGATATGACTCGCTCTGAAAACAGTCGGGTATAGGAAATGGCCCGGGCCCGCATGTCCGGCGCCTCGAACAGATCGGAAATCACCGCCAGCAGGTCGACGCCGGCGGCGATCAGCTGCGGGGCGTTCTGCAGCGTGATGCCGCCGATGGCGCAGACCGGCAGGCCGAGTTCCGCACGGGCTTCGCCCGGCAAAGTCAGCGGCGCCCGCACGGCGGCGGGCTTGGTCGGCGAGGCGAAGAAGCTGCCGAAGGCGATGTAGTCGGCGCCGATGCGCCCGGCTTCCCGCGCCCGTTCCATCTCGTCGTAGCAGGAGACGCCGAGCAGTTTTCCCGGGCCGAGCGCGGCGCGGGCGGCGGCCAGATCGCCGTCCTCGCGGCCGAGGTGGGCGCCGTCGGCGCCGATGTCCAGGGCCAATGCCAGATCGTCGTTGATGACGAGCGGCACCCCATGCTGGCGGCACAGCCCGAGCAGGGCCAGGGCCTGCTCGCGCCGCCGCGCCGCGCCGGCCGTCTTGTTGCGATACTGGACCAGCACCGCACCGCCTTCGAGGGTCCGGCCCGTGCGGTGCAGCAGGTCGGCCGTATCGGCGAGATCCGGGGTGACGGCGTAGAGGCCCTTAAGCTTCATCCTCGGGCCCGGGCTCGCGCGCCCAGAAGAATCGATCGGGCAGGTATTGGCCCATGCCGGGCCGGAAACCGTTGGCAAGCGCCTGCCAGGTGTAATCCTGCGCATCGCGCACCGCCTCGGCGATGTCGAGGCCGTTCGCCAGGTTGGCGGCGATCGCCGAAGCGAGCGTGCAGCCGGAGCCATGGTAGCTGCCGGGCAGGCGCTCCCAGGAATCGGCGCGGATCAGGCCGTTTTCCCCGTAGAGGGTATTGACGACCTGGGCGCTGTGCTCGTGGGTGCCGGTGATGAGGACGAACTCGGTACCGGCGCCGATCAGGCGCCGCGCGCATTCCGCCAGGCCGGGGTGGTCGTCGTCGTTATCCTCCTCCTGTACCATGCGGCGCGCTTCGAGACTGTTCGGCGTGAGCAGCGTGGTCTGGGGCAGCAGCAGTTCGCGCATGGCGGCGATCATGTCCTCGCTGGCCAGCTCGTCGCCGCGGCCGGACGCCAGCACCGGATCGAGGATGAGCGGGATCTCGGGATAATCGGAAATGATTTCCGCGATGGCGGCGATATTTTCCACGCTGCCGAGCATGCCGATCTTGAAGGCCGCCACCGGCATGTCCTCGAGCAGGGCACGCGCCTGGTCGGCCACCCAGTCGGCATCGATCGCCATGGCATCCTCGACGCCGGCCGAGTCCTGCACGGTCAGCGCGGTGAGCACGGAGAGCGGGTGGCAGCCCATGCTGGAGAGCGTCATGATGTCGGCCTGGAGGCCGGCGCCGCCGGAAGGATCGGAGGCGGCGAAAACCATGACGATGGGGGGAAGCAGGTCCTGGGGCATGGGGGTCCGGCTGGCACGGCCGGAGACGAATGAGTAGACTGCCCTGATTTTAACCGAGAACGTCCCAATGACGGCCGCTGCGCCTTATCGCTCCTGGATATGCCTGATCTGCGGTTTTATTTACGATGAGGCTGCGGGTCTTCCGGAGGAGGGAATCCCGCCCGGAACCCGCTGGGAGGAGGTGCCGCCCGACTGGGTTTGCCCCGAGTGCGGTGCGCGCAAGGAGGATTTCGAACTGGTTGAAATCTGAACCAGCGTGTCAAAGTTGGCATGGA